>NZ_ADXM01000012.1:0-25614 GCF_000179255.1 Synechococcus sp. CB0205 | reverse complement strand
TTCGCGCTGCTGAGGACCCCGAGTTCGAGACCTTCTACACGAAGAACATTCTTCTGAACGAAGGCCTGCGCGCCTGGATGGCCCCCGCGGACCAACCGCACGAAAACTTCGTCTTCCCTGAAGAGGTTCTGCCCCGCGGCAACGCCCTCTGATCCAGATGGATTGACATCCCACGCCTGGCGTGGACACCTAGCGCCCCAAATGGGGCGCTTTTTTATTGCCCTAATCGAAGGTCAGATGTTCATGGACAAAGCCGCTGGGGTCCCACCAACCCAGATCGGCTGAGCGATAGGCCAGCACGTTGAACATGCCGCGCACGTGGTGATAGCTGATGTGGCAGTGGAAGGCCCAGAGGCCTGGGTGGATGGCATCAAAGGCAATGCGGCAGCTGCCGCCCTTGGGCACCAGCACGGTGTCGCGCATCGGACCGGAGAACGGCTGCCCGTTGATTTCGATCAACTGGAATTCATGGCCATGCAGGTGCATCGGATGGCCCATCGGGGTTTCGTTGCTGAAGACCATCTCCACCCGTTGTCCCTCCTCGACCCAGTAGGGATCGCGGTAGGGATAAAAGCGGTCGTTGAGGCCCCAGCGGTACTGCGGGGCGGGGCCGGTGAGCGCCACGGGAATGGTGTTGTCCGTCGGTTTCTTAGGGAGCGGTTGCTGTGCCCTGAGCTTCTTGTCCTGGGTGAAGTCCAGGCGTCCGGTCCACTGCTGGGTTTGCGGGGCCAGGTTCGGGATCGCCTGTTCGGGCGCTGTGCGTAGGACGACGCCACAGCGCAGGTTGCTCTGCTCTCCGCAGGCCAGCAGCGGGAAAACCCCCGGCGTCTCCGGCAGGCGGATCCGCAGGGTGAGCCGTTGGGCGATGGCCAGCTGGAACACCGAACCGCGGATCGGCTCCACCGGGTTGGCGTCGGTGCGCAGGAGTTCTCCCTCCAGTTCGCCGAGGTCCAGGAAGAAGTTCATGAAGGCGCTGGCGGCGATCCAGCGAATGGCCACGGTCTCCCCGGGTCGGGCCTCGATCACCTGGGGTGCGTCCAGGCTGCGCTCGTTGGCCAACAGGGCGTCATAGACCACATCCGGCAGCATCAAGCGCCCGGGTTTGCGCTGCCAGCTGAAGCGTTCGGCCGCTGCATCCCATTGCTGCGTGAGCAGGGGCCGAGGCTGCTGCCAATCGAAGTCTTGGAGCGAGCGGGCCATGGCGGTGTCGCCGCCCCTCTTGCCGGAGACGATGTTGCTGAGGATGGTGTTGGCCGGTGTGAAGCTGAAATCCCTCAGGGTGACCGTGACGGTTTGGTCCGCCCATTGCTCCTGTTCCTCGCTGAGGATCACGAAGGGCTCAGCGACAAAGCTCTGGGTTTGCAAGCCGTAGTGGGAATGCATCCAGAAGGTGCCGTTCTGCTGGAGCGGGTAATGGATGCGTTGGCGCTCCCCCGGCGGGATGGGGGGTTGGGTGACATAGGGCACCCCATCCATCGGATTGGGAAGGATCAGACCATGCCAATGAATGGTGGTGGGAACCGGAAGTCGGTTCACCAGCTCCAGATTGACGCCGGCCTCCCGGCTGGTGGTGTAACCCCGTTCCCCAGTGACCTGTCGAATGCAGCCCCGCTCCACTGGACGCCCCAGCACGGTGATGGGTGCGGTGGTGATTTCCAGAACGGTGGTGGCTGGATTGGTGGGCACCTGGAAGGTGGCCTGGCCGATGAATCGGCTCCAACTGCTCTTGGCTTGGGCCTGGGCTTGCTTGAGCAGCTCCAGTGCCGTGCCCCCAAAGGCGGCCCCCAGCAGTCCGAGCTGGAGTAAGGCGCGACGTCGCATCCGCAGCTGCTGTGCTGCTGGTTCTCTAGCCAGGGCGGGCGGTGTTGTCGCATCCGCAACGCCGTTCTTGGGTCAGCCTCGATAGGATTTGCGAGATCCGTTAGCAGTGATGTGGCGGCGCAGAACCCGTCGGGCGGAAGCGTTGCCGGATGCATTGCCGGCTAACAACAACCCCCACAGGAGGAGGTGCCCGTGTCCCACAGTTGTAAGAAGCAGGGTCTGCTGATCGCGGAGAACGCCGGCTGATTTCGGCGCCTCGTTCCTAGATCAAACGGTTCCGCGTCAGAGCGGACCCGGCGAGAGCCCCCGGTTCCTTTCGAGGAATCGGGGGCATCGTTTTGACTGGTGCCCTCAGCGTGATTGCGCGGCTCGGCTGAGATCCGGTTGGCGCATCAACGCCACGACCCCTACCAGGCAGGGGATGGCGAGGGTGCAGAGACGAAGCAGCAGCGTCACCGCCAGGGCCTGGGAGCGATCGGCCCCATAGAGCATCGCCAGGCCAATCGAGGTGGCCTCACTGGTGCCCAAACCGGCCGGCAGCAGCGAGATCACCCCGCCGAGGCCGGTCGCGGTGCGGATCACGGCGGTTTGGTGCAGGCTCAGCTCAACGCCCAGGGCGTGATAAAGCGCCACCAGCAGGCCTGCCTCGATCATCCAGCAGACGCAGGCCAGCAGGGTGCCGGCGATCAGGGGCTGGGGTTTCATCAACTGGCGCATCCGGCCCATGGCCAGCAGCGCTTCCCGCAGCAGCCGAATCAGGCCGTTCCAGCGTTCATGCAGGGGCAGGCTCTCGAGCCAATGCTCCAGACGCCGCAGGACCTGCGGGTGGGTCAAGACCCAGCCACCGACCCCGAGGACCGCCAGGCCAATCAGCATGGCGATCCAGACCTGCTCCCCAAGGCCCCAGCTGAGGACCAGTAGCGCACTGGCGAGATCCGCCAGGCGCTCGGCCAGGGTGATGCCCACACCCACGGTCAGCGGGAAGCCGTGGCGCCGCTGCAGCCAGAGGCCGCGCACCGCTTCGCCGCTGCGGCCGGGGGCGGCAATCAAGGCCAGGCCGGCGGCGTAGATCTTGGCGGCGGGTTTCAGGGGCAGGGGAAAGCCCAGTTGGCGCAGGTAATAGGACCAGCGCCCGATAAGCACCAGATGGCTACCCAGGCAGATGGCGGGCGCCAGGATCCACCAGCGCCAGTGCAGTTGGCCCAGGGTCGCGCTGACTTCCTGGATGCCAAAGGCCGTGGTCAGTCCGAGGTAAATCGCTAGGGCTGCGACCAACCCAAAGAGCCAACGGCGCCGCATCAGGGAATGAACCGCAACTTGCGGGCGGCATAGAGACACATCCGACCCAGGATCAGGCCCTCTTTGACGTGGGCGATGTTCGAGCTGCCGTAGCTGCGCTCTTGGTAGCGAACCGGGACTTCCACGATCTTTAGGTTCAACTTGCTGGCGCCAAACAGCAGGTCAAAGTCTCCAAAGGGGTCGAAGTCACCGAAGTAACTGCGACCGGCCTTGAGCCGTTCGTAGTCGTCCTTCCAGATCACCTTCGTGCCGCAGAGGGTGTCCTTGAGCCGTTGACGCAGCAACCAGGAGAAGGCGGCGGCAAAAAAGCGGTTGGCGGCCGTGTTCAGCGGCGGCATCGCCTCCCAGCTGCGGGGGTAGACCAGGCGGCAGCCGTTGACGAACTCCCCGCGGCCATCGGCCATGGCCTGGGCCAAGCGCGGCAGATCCTCTGGTCTGACGGTCAGATCGGCATCGAGGATCATCAGTACATCACCCTCGGCCTGATCAAATCCCAGCCAGACCGCATCGGCTTTGCCCTTGCCGGTCTGGCGAAATTTCTTCAGGCGCATGGGCCCCTGATAGGTCGCGCAGACCCGCTCGATCTCCTCCCAGGTGTTGTCGGAAGAATGCCCCTCGACAAAGATCACCTCGGTGAACCGGCCCAGTTCTGGCAACCGATCAATCGCCGGTGCGATGTTGCCTGCTTCGTTGCGGGCCGGGATGACCACGCTGACGCTGGGGTTCTGGCGCTGCTGACGAGCCGGCCGGGCCACCATCCAATGGGTCAGCCCCAGGTTGTCGATCAGCGGCAGTTGGCTCAGCCAACGGTTGGCTAGGGGTGTGAGCAGCGGAATCTGGCGGGGGATCAGGCAGCGCTGGCCCTCTTTCAGCACCTCCCAGCTCGCAAGATCCAGCAGGTTGCGGACGTCGTTGGGGGTCAGCCAGCTCTCGGGTGGTTGCGGTTGCCGTTGCCCCAGGCGCTCGGCGGCCTTCAGCAGCGGTTGCCAGAGCCAATTGTGGAAACTCACCACCAGGCGCGTGCGCGGGTGGCAGAAGGCCTCAAGCCGCTCCAGCACCCCTTGCACGTCCTGCAGCGTGTTCAGGGTGTTCGGCAGCAGGATCACATCAAACGGCTGGCTTTCGCCGATGGACGCCGGGGTCATCGTCTCGGCGTTGGTCGCCAGGATCCGCAGCTCCGGGTGCCGCTCACGGGCGACAGCGGCGACATCTGGATCCAGCTCGATGCCCACCCCATGGGCCGGTTGCAGATGGGCCAGCAGATCGCCAGTGCCGCAACCCACCTCCAGCACCCGCAGGCCCGGTGGCACCAGCAGTTGGTGCAGACGCTCAAGGTCGGCGTAATAGGTGCGGTTGCGCTGGCGGAACTGGATCTGCTGGCTCGGGGCGGTCATGAACGAAGCAGGTGGAGGGTCTGGGGCAGATCCAGGCGCAGGGCACTGGCCACGATGCGCAGGGTGCGCAGGGTGGAGTTGTTGGGGCTCATCTTCGCTGCTTGATCCAGCGCCACCTGCGCCTGGGCGGGCCGAAAGCGATAAAGCTCCACGACTCCAAGCCCCAGCAGTGCATTCGGATTGGAGGGATCCAGGGCCTTGATCTGGGTCAAGGTCTGGGCCGCATCGCCGGCGTGGCGCTGCAGGGCCTGGGCCAGAGCCAGGCTGTAGAGGTCATTGAGGTCCTTGGGATCCTCCGCAAGCCGGGCCCGCAGGATCGCCTCTGCGTCGCTCAGATAAACCTGCTCCGGGTCGCTTTGGTTGAGCTGGCCGACCTTGGAGAAGAGGCTGTCCAGTTCGCCGCGGCGCAGTTGTCCCCCCAGCTGACGCAGCAGGGCGACGCGGTTGGCCGTGCGTTCACCGGGATCGCCCTGCCCGGGTTGCAGCAGTACCGCTCGATCGGCCGGCAGCTGGATGGCCTGCCGCTGGCCATCGGCCTTCAGCAGCTGCAGCTCAGCGCTCCAGGCCCCGTCGCTGCTGGCATCGCCACTCAGGGACAGCTGTTGCTGAACCTCCAGGCATCCCTTCGGCAACCGCAGCAAGCCTTGGCCTAGGGCCTGGTCGGCTTCGCGCCGTTGCTCCCCCTGGCGGAGGGTCAGCAGCAGCTTGGATCCCTGCAGGGCGGTGCTGGGCCCTGAGACCCGGACGTCCAGCCCGCCTGGAATGGCTGTGATCGAGCCGCTGAGTTGGGCCGGGCAGGTGATCGCTGCGGTGCGCACGCTCAGTTCCTTGCGGCGCAGCAGTTGCGCCTGGCTGCCATCGGGCAGGGGCCAGCTGCCCACCTGCTCGAAGTGCGGTGAGTTCTGCAGCAGTTCGCTTTGGCGAGCCTGCCGTTCATCGCTCATCACCCCCTGGTCCCCGCCCTTACGCAGGAACCAGTCGAAGTTGCTGAGTTCTTCCTCCAGCCGCTCCTTGGGGGCCACGGTCTGGCGGGCGGCCAGGCGGAACTGCTGGCGCCGTCCCTCGGCTTCGAGGTTGAAGGCGTTGAGGCCTTCGCTGTCCGGAAGCACCGCCAGGGTCGAGAGCTGGTTGGGGCTGGTGCTGCGGACGCGGGCCACGATCGCCTCGATGGGCCAGCCCCCCTGGGGGTTCGGGCGATGGGGCGGAAAGCTGCTGAGCTTGGGCCCCCAGCCGAATTGGCTCCAGAGCGCCCCGAGCAGTGCGACCAGCACCAGCGCCCCCTGCCAAAGGGGTGCCCAGCGGCGCTCGACGCTGGCGACGATCAAGGACAAGCCAATGGCCAGCTGCGGCAGCAGGGGCAGGACGAAGCGGAAGTCCTTGCTGGTCATCAGGATGCAGATCAGCAGTCCCCCCAGGGGAAAGCTCAACCACCAGATCAGCCAGGCCTTGTCTGGGTTGAGTTGCGGTCTGCGCTCCACCAGCGCGATGACTCCGCCCACCAGCACAAGGGCCGTCAGGCTGCTGCCGAGCATCGCCGGCAGCAATTTCAGGTAGTAGAGCCAACCCTCCAGGCTGTTGGCCTCCAGGCCGTCCTGGTAGGCGACCCCCCACTGGCGCGCTTTGTTGATCGTGCTCAGGATCGTCAGCCAGTTCTGGCTGAACCAGGGCCAGACCAGGAGCCAGGCGATGACGCTTGATGAGGCGCCCTGCAATAAAGGTCGCCAGTGACCGCGGCGCGCCTCCCGCAGGCCCCCGATCAGGAGCAGCAGCAGGGGGAGCCAGAGCAGCACCAAGCCCGTCGGCCGGGTCAGGGCCACCAGACCCAGTCCGATTCCGCTGAGGACGGTCCAGAGCCAGCGACGGCCGGCTACAAACCACCGCCGCTGGCTCAGGATCCACCAGCTGCCGGTCATGACCGCCGTCAGGCTCAGGTCGATCAGGTAGTCGGTGCGTTGATTCAGCAGGGCCGGGGCTGTCGCCACAAACAGGGCGGCCCAGAGCCCCGCGCGGCGGCTGTGCAGTTGCCGGCCTTGGCCGTAGCAGCTCAGCAGCAGGATCCCGTTGAAGACGGCGCCGGAGGCCATGGCACTGCTGAAGCTCGGGCCGAGCAGCTGCAGAACGGGTGCACTGAGCACGTAGGTCAGCGGGCCGCGGTAGCTGGGGGCCTGGGCCCAGAGGCTGTGCCACCAGTCCCCGCTCCAGGGGGCCGGCTGGCTCAGGACCTGCCAGACCCCCAGGGCGCGGCTGAGGTGATCGCCTTGGTCCCAGGCCGGCGGGGCCTGGTGCTGCTGAATCCAAAGGCCGTCCAGCAGCAGGCAGAGCAGCCAGAGGGCCAGCAGTAGCAGGCCATCACGCCGGTTCAGTTGCCGCTGGGGCTGCGTACCAAGGTCCATGGGGCCAGATCATCGCCCGAGGCCAGGGGGATCAGCTCCCGATTGGCGGAATCCTGCAGGGCCGCTGTCTCAATCCAGGCCAAGCGGCCTGGCTCCAGCGCCGCCGCGCTCTCCACCTTTGCTCCCAACTGAGGAGTCCCCAGGGCCAGCAGGATCAGCTGGGCATGGGCCTGGCCGCTCAGGGGGCTGCCGCTGATGACGTCCACCGGTTCTGCGGCCACCAGCGGTTGGATCGCGCCGTCGCTGAGGGCCTGGCGCAGCGCTGGAGAGCGATCGCTGAACAGGCCCCCCTGCACCAGCAGGCTCAGGGCCAGCCAGGGGCCGATCAATACGGCGGCCAGGACGCGTTTCGGGGTCCGTTGCTGGGGCAGCAGCGCCCAGCTCAGGCCCAGGGCCAGGGCCGCAAGACCCAGCAGCGCTGGCGCCAGGGGCGGGATCTCGAGTTGGAGCAGGTTTCCGGGGAGTAGCACCAGCGCCCCGGCCAGGCAGAGCAACACCCCGAGGCCAGCGATGCTCCAGGCGATGGCCCGCGGCCGGGCGATGCCGGATTGCGCGAACAGTCGCAGGCCGCTGGCGGCCCAGATCGCCAGAAAGGGGCTGAGCTGCAGCCCGTAGTAGGGCGTCTTGGTGCGGAAGCAACTCAGCAGCAGCAGCAGGCCGAGCGGATAGACCAGCAGCAGCAGCCCCTGCTCCGAGCGCCAGCGCCTCTGGCCCCAGACCAGCCCTGCGATGGCCACCAGGCTCCAGGGCGCGCAGTTGGCCGGGATGTTCCAGAGGTAATAGAGGGGGCCCGCGCTGTAGACGTCGCTTTCCGAGAGGAACAGCAGCTTGTCCAGCAGTCCTCCGACGACGCCAGCCCCGTAGTGCTGCAGGCTCATGCCCAGCCAGAGCCCCACGGGCAGCCAGCCCAGCAGGAGCCCGGACCAGAAGGCCGCCGAGCGCAGCAGGACACGCCGCCGCAACAGCAGTAAGGGCAGCAGGGCCAGCACCGGTAGGGCCACCATGAAGCCCTTGATCAAAAAGGCTGGTCCCAGCCAGGCACCCGCGGCGAAGCTCCAGCCGCGGGACCTGTTTTCTGCTCGAAGCAAGGCCAGGGCCCCCAGCAGCTCCAGTGCCAGTAGGGGCATGTCTTGGCTGGCCAGGTGGGCGTAATTAACAAAGAGTGGCGTGAGCGCCAGGACGGCGGCACTCAGCCAGCCCAGTCCTGGGCCCAGCAGGCGATGGGCTAGGCCTGCGGTGAACGCCAGAGCCAGGGCTGCCGCCAGCAGCGAAGGCAGGTGCGCGGCCCAGCTGCTGGCACCGAAAAGCTGCTGGCTGCTGGCGATCAGCCACTGCACACCGACCGTGCGATCAAACAGCGGTTGATCCCACCAGAGGGGCGCCAGCCACTGACCGCTCTCTTGGATCCAGCGGGCCTGGAGGGCGTAGTACCCCTCGTCATGGGCCAGGTAGCTGCGGGGCGCAACGCTGAGCAGTAGCGGCACAAACGGCAAGGCGGGCCACCACCAAAAGAGTGCGTTGGTATACAAAAACAACCCTGCTTTGTATCGCTTGTTACTAGTCATTGCAGGTTGTGGCACACCCGATGTTTCTGGTTGGGGGGTCGGTTCCGCATCATCACCGGGGGCCTTGTGCCCTTCTCCTCGTTTTGGTGTGAGGACCAATGAAACTGTTCCAGAAGCTTCTTCTGGCGCCTGCAGCTCTGGGCCTTCTGGCTCCTGTTGCTGCAAACGCCGCTGATGTCAACATCGCTGGCCTGAGCCAGTACGGCACTGAAGAGCAGGTGACTTCGATCACCCAGTTCTCCGACGTGCAGCCCACCGACTGGGCTTATCAGGCACTGAGCAACCTGATCGAGCGCTACGGCTGCGTCGCTGGCTACCCCAACGGCACCTACCGCGGCAACCGTGCGATGACCCGCTATGAAGCGGCCGCACTGCTGAACGCTTGCCTCGACCGGATCACTGAAGTGACCGACGAGCTCAAGCGCCTGATGAAGGAATTCGAGCGTGAGCTGGCTGTGCTCCGCGGCCGCGTGGATGGCCTCGAGGCCCGCGTGGGCGAGCTGGAAGCAACCCAGTTCTCCACCACCACCAAGCTGAGCGGCATCGCCACTTTCGTTGTTGGTGCTAACAGCTTCAGCGGCACCAACAACCGCCAAGCTGACAAATTCATCCCCTACACCCCGGCCTACAACAAGGCCAACTACGGGGCTACGACGTTCAACTACGACGTCCGCCTGATCCTTGACACCAGCTTCACTGGCAAGGACCTGCTGCGCACCGTTCTGCGTGCTGGCGACTTCAACGGCACCGCCTATTTCAACGGTCTGACCGCCCTGGAGACTGCCTTCCAGTCCCCGGCAGCTGACAACGTGGTTGCCATCAACCGCTTGTTCTACAACTTCCCTGTTGGTAAGGACTTCAGCGTCACAGCTGGTGCAAAGGTCCGTGTGGACGACGCCGGCATGCTTGGCATGTGGCCCAGCGTCTACCCCGCTGACACCGTCCTCGACTTCTTCACCTACGCCGGCGCTCCTGGTGCCTACGACCTCGATGGTCTCGGTGGCGGTTTTGGTGCTACCTACAACAACGTTCTGGGCATGGAGGGTGTGACCCTCTCCAGCAACTATGTCTCCATCAACTCCAGCAACGGCAATCCCAATGCTGGTGGTCTGATGACTGACGGTGCTAGCTCCGTCAGCGTGACCCAGTTGGCCTACACCGGTGGCAAAGCACCCCTCGTGGGCGGCAGCGCCTGGGCAATCGCAGCTGCTTACACCTACAGCCAGAACAACTCGCTGTTCATTGCCACCCCTCTGGCCTTCAATTACGGCGGCACTGGCAGCACCAACAGCTTTGGTCTGAGCGGCTACTGGGTTCCCGAGAACACCGGTTGGATCCCCTCGGTCAGCACCGGTTGGGGTACCAGCTCCTTCCAGAACGGCTTTAGTGGCACTGACAGCTGGGCCAAGGCCCAGTCCTGGTATGTCGGTCTGCAGTGGCCTGACACCTTCGTGAAGGGTAACGATCTGGGCATGGCCGTTGGTCAGGCTCCGTTCATCACCAGCGCAGGCAAGGGTGATTTTGCTGCTGCTACCGGTGTGAACACCCCGTTGGACTCCAACTACATGTGGGAGTGGTGGTACAAGTTCCAGGTGACCGACAACATCACGGTGACCCCGGCTCTCTACTACATCAACAACTACGATGGTATGGCTGGCAAGTACAACACCAGCAATGGCAATTACAACGCCACCAACAAAGTGTTCGGCGGCCTGCTGAAGACCACCTTCAAGTTCTGATCCAGAACGCTTGGCGGCCTCTCCTCACGCACATGGCCTCTTCGACCCCGGCTTCGGCCGGGGTTTTTTCATGAAAAAATTTCTGAGGAGGGCTGCGCATAGCCGGCCCCCAGGCGTGCTTCTTGATCGAGAACAGGTTGCCAGCTGGCACATGCACTGTTTGCGGAGATCAGTTTCTTGATCACTTTGTATCTGCGATCACATTTGGTCGTATTCCTCGTTTTGGTGTGAGGACCAATGAAACTGTTCCAGAAGCTTCTTCTGGCGCCTGCAGCTCTGGGCCTTCTGGCTCCTGTCGCTGCAAACGCCGCTGATGTCAACATTGCTGGCCTGAGCCAGTACGGCGCCGAAGAGCAGGTGACTTCGATCACCCAGTTCTCCGATGTGCAGCCCACCGATTGGGCTTATCAGGCACTGAGCAACCTGATCGAGCGCTACGGCTGCGTCGCTGGCTACCCCAACGGCACCTACCGCGGCAACCGTGCGATGACCCGCTATGAAGCGGCCGCACTGCTGAACGCTTGCCTCGACCGGATCACTGAAGTGACCGACGAGCTGAAGCGCCTGATGAAGGAATTCGAGCGTGAGCTGGCTGTGCTCCGCGGCCGCGTCGACGGCCTCGAGGCCCGCGTTGGCGAACTGGAAGCAACCCAGTTCTCCACCACCACCAAGCTGCGTGGTCAGGCCACCTTCGTGCTGGGCGCCAACAGCTTTGGCGGGACTCAGTACCCCAATCCGGTTTCAGTTCAGACTCCTGGCCGTGCTCCTTACGGCATTTCGGTTGATCCCAGCCGAATCGGCTACAGCGTTCAGCCCAACGCTTCCGGCCTGTCAGGCATGTCCCAGTACGAGGACGAGTTCGGCACGGCTCAGTACAACCGTCGTGACATCGGTGCGACGACCTTCAACTACGACGTTCGCCTGAACCTCGACACCAGCTTCACCGGTAAGGACCTGCTGCGCACCACCCTGCGTGGCGGCAACTTCTGGGGTTCCCACAACGCCTATGCCAACGGCCTGACCACCCTGGAAGTGGCGGTGAATGAACCCACCAGCCCCAACGTGGTGGAAGTCAATCGCCTCTTCTACAACTTCCCTGTCGGCAAGGACTTCAGCGTCACCGTTGGTGGTCTGGTCCGCATGGATGACGCCGGCATGATCGGCATGTGGCCCAGCGTTTACCCCGCTGACACGATTCTCGACTTCTTCACCTTCGCTGGTGCACCTGGTACTTACAACACCAACGGCCTTGGCTCTGGTGCGGGTATCACCTGGAACAACGTCCTCGGCGTCAAGGGTTGGACCCTGTCCACCAACTACGTCGCCACCAACGGCAATGTTGGTAAGCCGTCGGAAGGCGGCATCATGACCCAGGGCTCCAGCAGCACCTCGGTCACTCAGCTGGGCTTCACCGGTGACAAGGCTCCCTTGGTGGGCGGCAGCTCCTGGGGTATTGCAGCGGCCTACACCTACAGCCAGAACCTGGAGATCGCCTCGGGTACCCCCCTGGCTCTGTACTACTCCGATAGTGGTATGGGCGTCGGCGACGATTCCTCCAACAACTTCGGCCTCAGTGGCTACTGGGTGCCTGAGAAGACAGGTTTCATTCCTTCTGTGAGCGCCGGTTGGGGCATCAGCACCTTCAACATGAGCCGCACGAACGTGCTGGCTTCATCCACCTCACCTCAGGCCAACTCCTGGTACGTCGGTCTGCAGTGGCCTGACACCTTTGTGAAGGGCAACGATCTGGGCATGGCCGTTGGTCAGGCTCCCTTCGTGACCCGTGGCGCTGGTGGTCAGTACAACAGCTTCTGGGGAACGAGTGGCAACCTCGACTCCAACTACATGTGGGAGTGGTGGTACAAGTTCCAGGTATCCGACAACATCACCGTGACACCGGCTCTGTACTACATCAACAACTACGGCGGTCAGGTCGGTCGGATCAACTACTCGAACGGTCAGTACAACGCCTCCAACAACGTGTTTGGCGGCCTCGTGAAGACCACCTTCAAGTTCTGATCCAGAACAACTGGGGCTCTCTCCTCACACTTAGGGCCCCACTTTCTCCTCGCACATCGTCCTCAAAGACCTCAATCAACCCCGGCGATCGCCGGGGTTTTTTATTGCCTTGATCGCAGGATGTGAGCGCTGCTGTCCAGTGGCGTTGCATTTGATACCTCGCCGCGTGCCCTCTGCTGAGGATCCGCGCTGGTCGGCGAATAGGGTTGCGCTCCGTCCCCTTAGTTGGGGCCCCTCGTTTGGTGTGAGGACCAATGAAACTGTTCCAGAAGCTTCTTCTGGCGCCTGCAGCTCTGGGCCTTCTGGCTCCCGTTGCTGCAAACGCCGCTGATGTCAACATCGCTGGCCTGAGCCAGTACGGCCCCTCTTTTGCGTCAGGCAGAGCAGCCGAGCAGGTGACTTCGATCACCCAGTTCTCTGATGTGCAGCCCACCGACTGGGCTTATCAGGCACTGAGCAATCTGATCGAGCGCTACGGCTGCGTCGCTGGCTACCCCAACGGCACCCACCGCGGCAACCGTGCGATGACCCGCTACGAAGCGGCCGCACTGCTGAACGCTTGCCTCGACCGGATCACTGAGGTGACCGACGAGCTGAAGCGCCTGATGAAGGAATTCGAGCGTGAGCTCGCCATCACCCGCGGCCGTGTCGATGGCCTCGAGGCCAAGGTTGGTGAACTGCAGGCCACTCAGTTCTCCACCACCACCAAGTTGCGTGGTTTTACTCGATTCGTTGTTGGTGCGAATAGCTTCGCCGGCACGAATACGGCCGCTGGTGATGTGGGAACTCCCTACACAACGGCGTTTAAAAAAGCGAATCGTGGAGCCACCACGTTTAACTACGACCAACGCTTATATCTCGACACCAGCTTCACCGGTAAGGACCTGCTGCGCACCCTCTTGCGTGCCGGTGATTTCCAAGAAAGCGCCTACAACTACGGTCTGCTCAAGCTCGATCCGGCCTTCCAGGAACCGGCTGGTGCCAACGTCGTTGGCGTGAACCGTCTCTTCTACGCCTTCCCTGTGGGCGAGAAGCTCAAGTTCAACGTTGGTGCTCGGGTGCGAATCGACGACCCCGGCATGCTCGCCATCGGTGTGCCCTCGGTCTACAAGCCGGGTCTGCTGGACTTCTTCACCCGCGCGGGCTCACCGGGCGTCTACAACAAGAGCGGTTTCGGCGCCGGCTTCGGCGGCACCTACAAAAAGCTGCTCGGCATCAAAGGCCTCGCCATCAGCAGCAACTACGTCTCCGCAGACGGCTCCGACGGCAACCCCAGCACCGGCGGCATCATGACCAATGGCTCCAACAGCGTCTCGGTGACGCAGTTGGGCTACCTGGGTCAGAACACCCCGCTGATCGGTGGTAACTACGCCATCGCTGCGGCCTATACCTATGGCCAAAACTCCAAGCTGCACCGCGCCACCCCCTACGGCTTCGATGTGGGTCGCACTGGCGCCAACAACAGCTATGGCGTCAGCGGTTACTGGATCCCCGAGAACACCGGTTGGATCCCGACCGTGAGCCTCGGCTGGGGTTCCACCAACTCGGAGAACGCCACCTTCCGCGGTATCCCTTACCGCACCGATAACTGGGCCAAGACCCAGTCCTGGATGGTTGGCCTGCAGTGGAACGATGCCCTGCGCAAGGGCAACAAGGCCGGCATGGCCGTCGGTCAGGCCCCCTACGTGAGCGACAACGGTGGCGGCTCCATTGGCACCGTCGCTGGCGCCAGCACCCCGATGGACTCCAACACCATGTGGGAGTGGTGGTACGAGTATCAGGTCTCCGACAACATCTCGGTCAAGCCGGCGATGTACTACATCAACAACCTCGACGGTCAGTACGGCAAGGTCAACACCAGCAGCGGTGCGTACAACGCAAAAGACAACGTCTTTGGCGGCCTGGTGATGACCACCTTCCGCTTCTGATTGTCCTCAGATCACCCCTGGCCCTCCGCCTTTGGCGGGGGGCTTTTTGCTGTTTAAGGATGGGTGCAGCTCTGGCCTGAGATGCATGCCCCAGTCCGCCCGCGATCCCTATGCGGTGCTCGGTGTGGCGGCTTCAGCCAGTGGCGCGGAGATCAAGGCGGCCTACCGGGCCCTGGTCAAACAGCACCACCCCGATGCCGGGGGGGATGAAGAGGCGATCCTGGCGATCAATGCGGCCTGGGAGGTCCTGCGGGATCGGGAGCGCCGCGCTGAACACGACCGCCACCGCGTCGTCAGCAGCCATGAATCCACGGTGCGCTCCGCAGCGGCGGGCCGGGCGGCCCGCAAGGCCACGGCGGAATCAGCTCGCGGTGATGAGGCCCTGCTGCTCTGGCTGCAGACGGTCTACGGACCCATCGATCGCTTGCTGGGTCAGGTCATCAATCCCTTTCCTGCTGAATTCAAGGCGCTCTCGGCCGACCCCTACGACGACCAACTGATGGAGGCCTTCTGCAGCTACCTCGAGCAGAGCCAGGCCAAGCTCGGGAAGGTGGAGACGCTCTATCGGTCGATGGCCGCACCGGCCTCAGCCCAGGGCTTCAGCCTGAGCGTCTACCACTGCCTCTCCCAGGTCAAAGACGCCGTGGTCGAACTGGAGCGCTACACCATGGGCTACGTCGACAACTACCTCCACGACGGCCGTGAGATGTTGCGGGAAGCCAAGCAACGGCGCACCCGGTTGCAGGCGGAGCGCCGGCGACTGGACCTCTAGTTGAAGACTTCCAGCTGATCCAGCCGCAGCCAGACATCGGGTACCGGACGGCGATAGCGCAGTTGGGCGTAGTCCCCCTTCACCAGTAGCACCTCAGCCGGGCCCTCGAAGAGATAATCCGGTGCAGTGGTGTCGCTGGCCTTGGACTCCAGGCTGCCGCCGTAGGCCGCGCGATTCACCTTCACCAGGGCCCCTTTCTTGATGGCGGTCGCTTCGGCCATGGCAATGAGGTCGGGTAGCCGCCAGGCTAGTTCCCGCTCGGAGTTCCAGAGGGTCCCTAGCCTTGGCCCCAGTTCAAGGGCTCTGGGCGCGTGCGGATTCTGCTGGTGGGGTGCAGTGGTTTTGTCGGCCGGGCCTTGGTGCCGCAGCTGCTCGCGGCGGGCCATCAATTGGTGCTGCTCAGCCGCTCCAGTGCACCTCTGGCGGCCGTGCAGTCCCCCCAACTGCAGCGTCTTCAGGCGGACCCCGCTCAGGCGGCCACCTGGCAGTTGCCCGCGGTGCAAGAGGCCCTGGCCTCCAGTGAGGCGGTGATCAACCTGGCGGGTGAGCCCATCGCCGAGAAGCGTTGGAGCGACGCCCACCGGGCCCTGCTCAGCAGCAGTCGTATCAGCACCACCCGTGCCCTGGTGGCTGCCATGCAGGCGCTCCCCGAAGGCCAGCGCCCCCAGACCCTGATCAGTGGCTCGGCCATCGGCTACTACGGCACCAGCGAGACCGGGCGCTTCAGCGAAACCAGCCCCGCGGGCAGTGACTTCCTGGCCGGGCTCTGCCAGGCCTGGGAGCAGGAAGCCGAGGCGGCCTCAAGCTTTGCTCGCGTCGTGGTTCTGCGGATCGGGATTGTCCTCGGCGCCGACGGCGGTGCCCTGGGCAAGATGCTGCCGGTCTTCCGGATGGGCTTTGGCGGACCGATTGGCAACGGCCAGCAGTGGATGAGCTGGATCACCCGCCAGGACCTCTGCCGCCTGATCGCCGAGGCCCTGGCCAATCCCGCCTATCAGGGGGCCTACAACGCCGTGGCCCCAGCCCCCTGCAGCATGGCCCGCTTCGCGGCGGCCCTCGGTCAGGCCCTCGGGCGCCCCAGCCTGCTGCCGGTGCCAGCGCCGATCCTGCAGCTGCTGCTCGGCGATGGCGCCAAGGTGGTGCTCGAAGGTCAGCAGGTCCTGCCGGAGCGCCTGCAGCAGCAGGGTTTTGTCTTTGAAGACGGGGAGCTCAGCGCTGCTCTCGAGCGCGCCACCACTTGAGCGCCCAGCCCAGGATTCCGCTGAGGATCGCCGCTCCCATCAGTAGTCCGATGGCTGGGGTGAAGAGCGGCTCCCAGAGGGTCTGAAACAGGTTCAGGGGCGCCTCGATGCCGCGGCTGTGGCAGACCACCGCCACCCCAAACCAGATGGCGCCGGCGATCACCACGAAGACGTCCGCCACCAGCACCGCATCCAGATAGCCCTTGAGGCGTTGGCCGGTGCTGGGGGGTGTCGCTTCAGCCATGGCGCTGCGCCAGACGCTCCAATAAATCAGCGCTCATCTTGGCGGCACCGCCGCCGCTGCCGATTCGCTCCTCGCCAAGCTGCCGCAGTTCCTCATGCCAGCGCTGATCGCTCAGCAGCCGGTTCAGCAGTTGCTCCAGCAGCTCAGCCGTCCCCCGCAGTTGCGCCTCGCTTCCCCCACTGCCGGGAGCACAGAACAGTCCTGGCCCCAGCAGACGCCGCTGGGCCTCAGCGAAGTTCTCGGTGAATTGCGGCCCCTCTCCGACGAGCTGCAGCACCGGCTTGCCGAGCCCCACGCACTGCTCGGCGGCGGTTCCGGTCATCGAGAGCAGCAGGTCGCACTGTTGGATCACAGCGGCGAAGCGCCCCCATTCCAGTTGCAGGTGCAAGGGGCCCCGCTGCAGGCTGCAGCGGCTGCTGCTCTCGAGTTCCAGACGCCAGCCCAGGCGACTGGCCAGGGGGGCGACCTCCTGGGGCGTCAGTTTTCCCACCAGGGCAGCGTGGAGTCCCAGCCGTTGCGGCGGACGCAGGGCTTCAGGCAGGCGCTCGAGCACCCGCAGCATCAGCTCGAGGTTGTGCAGGGCCTCCGGCAGGCGGCTGCCGGGCAGCAGCCCCAGCCGCTGGCGCGGGGCACCGGCGAGGCCTTCGCTGGCGCCCAGGGCCCCATCAAAGAAGGGGTTGCCAAAAAACTGCACCGGCCGCTGTAGCTGCTCACTGAGGTCGCTGGCGGTCAACTGATCGCGGCTGTAGATCGCCAGCGAGCGCTTGGACTTGAGGCAGCCTCCGCAGGGCCAGGGCAGTTGTAGGCGTCCCTCGTAGTGACTGGAGTAGGCCACCAGGTACGTCGCCGTCGGCCGGCGGCTCAACCAGGCCGCCAGCACCGGGATGACATCGCCCACCACCAGGATCAGGTCGTAGCGATGGCCAATGCGCAGCAGCAGCAGTAGCCGGCTGAGCAGGTAGAGCACCTGCCCTTGTACGACCTCGGTGATGCGTCCGATCAGGCTGGTGTATCCCAGGCCGCCGGTGCTGTATTCGCGGGTCTTGCCTCGGGTGGTGATGCCCGCCTGGACGTAGGCCTGGCCGTGGCCCACCAGGGGCAGGGCTTCAACGCTGCAGCCCTGCTGTTGGAGCGCTGTTCCGATCAGGGCGCCGCTGAGGTCTTCGCCGTGGCCGTTGCTCAGCAGCAGAACGCGCCGCTGACCCTGCTGAGCCATCAACCGTGCAGCCAAGCTTTGACCTTCTGCAGGGCCTGCCAGTCGGGGCGACGGGCCAGGCCATCGGCGATGGAGTTGTCCAGTTCTTCGCCGATCTCAGGGGCCATCAGCCGCACGCGCTGAACCAGCTCGATGTGCTCTCGAACGCCTTTGACGTTGTTTTCGAGCATCGCCAGGCTCAGGTTGATCCGGGCCTGGGGGTCCTGGGGGTTGAGCTTGACCGCCATCCGGGCCGAGCGCAGGGCCGTTTGCGCCTGGTTGTCCAGCAGTTGCAGCCAGGCCAGGCAGGTCCAGCCCGCAGACAGCCGAGGGTCCTGTTGGGTGATCTCCTGGAAACTGGCGATCACCTCAGACAGCGGAGCGCCCTCGTTGTAGCTCTTCAGGGCCTGCTCAAACAGAGAGGGCGCGTCAGTGGCGGTCATGGCGGAGGGCGTGCCGTTTCGTGAGCTCAGATTCGCACCCGAGGGGGATCAGACTGCGAAGGAGCTGCCGCAGCCGCAGGTTTGGGTGGCGTTGGGGTTGGTGAAGTTGAAGCCCCCACCGATGAGCGCGCTGGAGAAGTCCAGCTGCATTCCATAGATGTAGAGGAGACTCTTGGGGTCGCTCACCACGGTGAAGCTGGGGGCGCCGCTGGGCTCGTAGATGTAGCGCTCATCGTCCTCGCGGATCTCGCTGCCATCGATGAAATCCATCGTGTAGCTCATGCCGCTGCAGCCGCCGGAGCGCACGCCGACGCGGAGCACCTTCCCCTCCCCTTGGGCCGGAAGCAGGGTGGCCAGCTGCTTCATCGCCGGCTCGGTGATCAGGATTCCCTTGCCGTCCTTGCCGGTGTGGGTCGCGACTGGAGTGGCGGTCTCGCTGGTCATCGGGGCCATGCCTATGCCCCCACTGTATGGAGGCTCTCCTCCCCCTGCCGAGACGCCCGTCTCCATAGAGTCACCCCATTCGTGGGAGAACAAGGGTGCGGGTCGCCATCGTGGGTGCGGGTCTGGCCGGATTGGCGGCGGCGGTGGATTTGGTGGAGGCTGGCCACCAGGTGGACCTCTATGAGGCGCGCCCGTTCATGGGCGGCAAGGTCGGCAGCTGGGTGGATGACGGCGGCAACCACATTGAAATGGGCCTGCACGTCTTCTTCTTTAACTACGCCAATCTCTTCGCCCTGCTGCGCAAGGTTGGGGCGATCGACAATCTGCTGCCCAAGGACCACACCCACCTGTTCGTCAATTCGGGTGGGGACCTGCGGGAACTGGATTTCCGCTTTGCCCTCGGCGCACCGTTCAACGGCCTGAAGGCCTTCTTCACCACGCCGCAGCTCGACTGGCTGGACAAGCTGCGCAATGCCTTGGCCCTGGGCACCAGCCCGATCGTGCGCGGCCTGGTGGATTACGAGGGGGCGATGAAGGTGATTCGCGACCTCGATCGCATCAGCTTCCAAGAGTGGTTCCTGGGCCACGGCGGCAGCGAGCAGAGCATTCGCCGCATGTGGAATCCGATCGCCTATGCCCTCGGCTTCATCGACTGCGCGGCGATCTCGGCCCGCTGCATGTTGACCATCTTCATGATGTTCGCGGCCAAAACCGAGGCCTCCAAGCTCAACCTGCTCAAGGGCTCACCCCACCGCTGGCTCACCGGCCCGATCCTCGAGTACATCCAGGAGCGAGGCGCGCGCTTGCATCTACGCCACCGGGTCACCGAGGTCCAGTTCGAAGAGGTCGCTGGCGAAACCCGTGTCACCGGCTTGACCCTCGGCACCCCTGACGGTGATCTCAAGGTCGAGGCCGACACCTACCTGGCGGCCTGCGACGTCCCTGGTATTCAGCGGATGGTGCCTGAGTCCTGGCGCCGTTGGCCCCTGTTCGACAACCTCTACAAGCTCGAGGCAGTCCCCGTCGCCACGGTCCAACTCCGCTACGACGGCTGGGTGACCGAACTGGGTGATTCCCCCATGGCCGAGGCCGCCCGCCGCGATGTGGCCCGTCCTGCTGGTTTGGACAACCTGCTCTACACGGCGGATGCGGACTTCAGCTGCTTCGCCGACCTGGCCCTGGCCAGTCCGGTGGACTACCGCAAGGAGGGGGTGGGTTCCCTGCTGCAGTGCGTGCTGACCCCTGGTGATCCCTGGATTCCCAAGAAAACCGAGGAGATCGTCGCGGCGACCGACGCCCAGGTCCGGCGCCTGTTCCCCTCGGCCAAAAACCTGAACCTGGTCTGGAGCAACGTCGTCAAGTTGGCCCAGTCCCTCTACCGCGAGGCCCCGGGGATGGAGCCCTACCGCCCGGATCAGACCACGCCGGTCACCAACTTCTTCATGGCCGGTAGTTACACCAAGCAGGACTACATCGATTCGATGGAAGGCGCCACCATGAGTGGGCGTCTTGCCGCTGCCGCGATCCTGGGTCGTCAGGCGGAGCTGGCCACCAATGCATCCGTTGCCTAGAGACCATGGGCCGTTGGCTTGAACACAGCGTCACCACCGAGGTGAAGGCCCCCGCCGAGCGGGTCTGGGCGGTCTGGAGTGACCTGGAGGCCATGCCCCGTTGGATGAACTGGATTGAGTCCGTCACCACCGAAGACGGGGACCCCGATCTCACCGACTGGACCCTGGCGGCCCAGGGATTTCGCTTCCATTGGAAGGCGCGGATTACTGAGCGCGTGGAGGCCCAACAGCTCCATTGGGAATCTGTCGGCGGCCTACCCACGAAAGGGGCCGTTCGCTTCTATCCCCAGGGCGGCGAGAGCACGGCCGTGAAGCTCAGCGTCAGCTACGAGCTGCCGGGGGTGTTGGCACCGCTGATGGATGCCTCGATACTTGGAGGGATCGTGACCAAGGAGCTCCAGGCCAACCTGGATCGCTTCCGCGATCTCGTCCAGAGCGGCTATGGCCAAGAGGCGCACTAACCAACTGATTGCGGTCCTGCCTGTGCTGCTGGCCTTGGCGGCCTGCGGCACAGGCGAGAGCAGCACGGGGCCCTCTGCCCCGGGAGCGGCGATTCCGCCAGCCCGCGTCTCAGAGCCGACGCCGCTCACCCCATCGCCGGGCTTCATCGCGATGCCGAGCGCCCAGCAGGTGGTTCAAGCCCAACCCCATGGCCGCGTTGACCCCTTCGCACCGGTCACGGCTGCGCCGGCAAGCACCCCAAACGAGACCCCCCAGGCGGATCTGCAGCTCACGGGCCTGATT
The DNA here is from genome assembly GCF_000179255.1 of Synechococcus sp. CB0205. NCBI lineage: Bacteria > Bacillati > Cyanobacteriota > Cyanophyceae > Synechococcales > Synechococcaceae > Synechococcus > Synechococcus sp. CB0205. The sequence continues at coordinate 4,802 of NZ_ADXM01000012.1, read as the reverse complement.
GGCAGTGGCCGCAGCGCCCAGGCCTTGGTCTCCCTGGGTGGCCAGAGCGGCACGGTCTGCATCGGCCGCCAGGGCCTCTGCCCGGGCTCCGGTCTGCCGGCGCTGCTGCCGCCGGGCTGGACCGTGACGGGCATCGATCTGGGGCGCGGTCAACTGCGCCTGAACCAGGGCGGTCAGCAGCGGGTGCTCAGTCTTTAAGGGCGAGGGCACAGGCGGCCACGAGCCCATCGAGGTCATGGGGGTTGGCTTCCGCATCAACGCGCCCCAGGAGCGCTTGGAGTGTTTTTGAGGTTTGCGGGCCAATCGAAATCAGTCGCACCTGCTCAAGCGGCTCCCTCCAGTTCTCGCCGAACTGCTGCTCCAGCAGTTGGATGGTGTGTTGCACGGTCTTGCCGCTGCTGAAGGTGATGGCATCGACCCGTCCCTCGGCCAGGGCCGTGGCGGTGGCCGCCGGCAGCGTTTCGGGGCAGCGCGATTCGTAGGCCGCCACTTCCACCACCCGTGCTCCGGCCTCGCCGAAGGCTTCCGCCAGCAGGGTCCGTCCACCGCTCTGGACCCGCGGCAGCAGCAGCCGGAGGCCCCAGCCGGAGACGGGGAAATGCTCAATCAGGCTGTCGGCGACGAAGGCCGGCGGCACGAAATCAGCGGCTGCTCCCAGCTCGTCGAGGCGCGCCGCTGTTTTGCGGCCGACCGCGGCGATCTTGAGGCTGCTGGGCCGCCGGGCCAGGCTGCTGCCCTGGCGCTGCAGCCGCTGCTCCACGGCATCGACCCCATTGCTGCTGGAGACGATCAGCCAGTGGAACTCCTCGAGCTCCGCCAGGGCGTCATCGAGGGGGCCCCACTCATCGGGCGGGCCAATCACCAGGGCGGGGAGATCGAGGACGCTGGCTCCCGCCTGCTCGAAGAGCTGCCGCGCCGTCCCCAGTTGCTGCTCAGCCCGGGTGACCGCGATGGTGCGTCCCTGCAGCGCCATCCCTCAGCCCTCGAGCTTGACCAGTTCTCCGGCTTGCTTGTGCAGCCGCTGGGCCTCCTGGGTGCGTCCCTGGTCAATCAGCAGTTGGATCGCCTCACGGAAGCTGCCGCGGGAACCATCGATGTCGCCGCCCAGCAGCAGGGCGACGGCTAGGTTCTGGTGGGTTTCGGCATGGCCGGGATTGACTCGTTTGGCTTCGCGGTAGGCCTCCAGGGCCCCGGCGAGATTGCCCTGTTTGCGGCGGATCAGGCCGAGGTTGTACCAGCCCAGGCCGATCTCAGGGGCGACGCGGGTGGCGCGGGCGCTGAGGGCTTCCGCCTCCTCCAGTTGTCCGAGCTGCAGCAGCAGCGCCGAGAGGTTCAGCTGGGCCGCCAGGTTCAGCCGAGGAGCCAGGGGGATCTCTAGGGCTTGGCGGTAGTAGCGCTCCGCTTGCTGGGGGTCGCGGCTGGCTTCCGCGAGGGCCAGGTGCAGCAGCAGCTCGTAGCGCTCGGGTTGGGCTTCGCTTGGGCAGTTCGCCAGGCCCTCCTGCAGCAGCTTCAGGCCTCGCTCGAGGTTGCCTTCGGCGACCTCCAGGCTGCCCAACTTGGCGCAGGCATAGGGGTCGCCGGGACGGCTCTGCAGCTCGGCCTCCATCGCCTGGCGCAACCGCTCGGGTTTGTTGCCTTGAGCCAAGAGCTCTGGGCGGTAGCCGTCGTGATCGATGGCGGGCTCGGAGCAATCGGCGATGCGCCACTGCGGCTCCTCCTTGAGCAGTTCCGCGACGCTGTCGTCAATCATCGAGTGATAGGCGCGGCTCCAGCGGATGCGCGGATGGCGGCGGAAGAGCCGACTGACGTTGGAGTAGGGCGATTGGATCGCGCCGCGCTCGTGGCGCAGCAGGTTGATCACCAGCACATTCGGTTGCGCCATGAGGGCCCGCAGGGGCTTCCAGGCCTCCGGTTTGAGCCGTTCATCGGCGTCCAGCACCAGCACCCAGTCGCCTTGCACCATCTCGAGCGCTTGGTTGCGGGCGGGGGCAAAGTCCCCGGGCCACTCGATCTCCTCCACCCGGGCACCGGCGGCCTGGGCCAAGGCGACGGTGTTGTCCTTGGAGCCGGTGTCCACCACCACCAGCTCATCGGCGAAGCCTTGGACGGACCGCAGGCAGTCCTCGATTTGTCCGGCTTCATCCCGAACGATCATCGAGAGGCTGAGCATGGTGGGTGCCGGCGGCCGCAGAAGACGGCCCGAGGCTAGTGGCAGTGGCTCGCTTAGTCGGTAAAGCCGCCCTCCAGTGCCGCCTCGGGCAACCCCAGGGCCGCGAGCACCTGGGCCTGGGCCTGGGGCATCTGAGCCGGGCTGTAGGCGGCGGGTAGATCCGGCGGCAGGAGGGGTTCGAGGGCCTGCCAGAGGTAGGGACTTCCGTAGACCGCCAGAGCCGCCAGGCGCTGGGCCGCGAGCAGTTGCCGCACCACCTGGGGCCAGGGTTCATCGCCGCCGGCACTGCCGCGGAAGGGATTCCCCCGCACCAGCAGTTGCAGCAGGACCGGGCCGTCCGGCAGGCGATCCAAGGCCAGGGGTGCCTCGGGGTCTGGGCCCCAGGGGCTGGGGCTACGGGCGTCGATCAGCCGTGCCTCGTAGCCAAGGGCGGCGGGCCGCAGCAGGGCCGGAGCCACCAGGGGCAGCTGCGGCGCGTTGAGTTGGTTGTCCAGCCGGATCAGGTTCAGACCCGGTCCGGGGGGCAGCTGGACCGGTCCTTGGCGAATCAGGCTGAGGGCGAGCAGTTCAGCGCTCAGCTGCCGCTCCCCTGGGCTGATCAGCTGCTCCAGCGGTTCCTGGGCAGGCGAGCAGCGCGCCAGGGCCTCACGGCGTCGCTGGAGGCTGGCGTCCACGCGCGCTTGGCTGATCCGGCCGCTCTGGACTGCGTCCACCAGTCCATTGAGCGCCTCCTGGGCCTCGGCGGGCATCAGGATCAGATCAGCCCCCGCTTCAAAGGCCAGAACGGCCGCTTCGGCGCTGCCGTGGTGCTGGCTGATCGCCTCCATCACCAGCGCGTCGGTCACCACCAGGCCTTGGAAGCCCAGGTCCCCCCGCAGCAGCTGAGTCAGGACGGCCTTGGACAAGGTGGCCGGGCGCTTGGGGTCCAGGGCCGGCAGGCGCAGGTGGGCGGTCATGACCGAGGCGACCCCAGCGGCAATCGCCTGTTGAAACGGCGGGAGTTCGATCTGATCCAGCCGCCCTCGGTCGTGGGGCAGCTCGGGTAATTCCAGGTGGGAGTCGCAGCTGGTGTCGCCATGGCCGGGGAAGTGCTTGGCGCAGGCCAGTACCCCTTCGCCCTGGCAGCCCCGCACAAACGCCGCCGCCAGGGCCCCGGCCGTGCGCGCTGTTTCCCCCCAGGCCCGCACGTTGATGACCGGGTTGCTTGGGTTGTTGTTGACGTCGCAGACCGGCCCCAGGACCCAGTTCAACCCCAGCAGTCGCGCCTGCCGGCCGGTGCAGCGGCCGTAGCCCTCGGCCAGGGCCTCGGCCCGTTGCGGCTCCCGCTGATGCAGTGCGCCCAGGGCCAGGGGCGGAGCCAGCCAACTGGCGCCTTCAAAGCGCTGGCCGACCCCCTCCTCCACATCGGCGCAGAGCAGTAGCGGTTCATCGGCCCAGCTTTGGAGTTGCTCACAGCGCAGCCGCAGCTCTTCGGCGCTGCCCCCCAGCAGGATCACCCCGCCAACGCCTTCAGCCAGGAGCTGGCGCAGCTCTGCGTTGCTCAGTTCCCAGCGGGGATAGCGGCGTTGATGGTCCCGGGCATGGCCGCTGCCGCGAACCACCAGCAGGCTCGCCAGCTGCCGCCGGAGCTCAGAAGCCTCCATCCTCCTGTTGGCCGGTGCCTTCAGGAACCTCGCCGCGCTCTAGGCGCTTCTCCTCGAGTTGGTTGAGCAGACCGAGCACCGAGGTGCCCTTTTCGATGCCGCGATCCAACTGGAAGATCACCTCGGGGGTGCGGCGCATGTTCAGGCGACGGCCGAGCTCCCCTTTGACGTAGTTCGAAGCCGAGCGCAGGCCCTCGAGGGCTTGCTGCTGCACCTCGGCGCTGCCGTAGACGCTGACAAAAATCTTGCAGTGCTGGAGATCGCCGGCGACATCCACATTGGTGATGCTCACCATCCCCAGGCTGACCCGCTCGTCCTTGATGCCGGTGACGAGGAGTTCACTGACCTCCCGCCGGATCAGAGCGGCCACGCGTTCTACGCGACGACCTTGCGCCATGGCTATGCGATGACCTCTGGAGTCACCATGGCACGCAGGATCAGGGTCAGGCTCAGCAGACCGCTCACCAAGGCGCCGATCAGGGCGACGGCGGTGACGGGATTGCTGCGGCGCTGGGCCAGGGGTTCCAGGACGGAGTTGGCGACGCCAAGCCCGAACGCGATCAGATAGCGCGGATAGCGCGTGACGTTCAGAAAAAAGTCCCGCATGGGGGCTGGGGCGCTGATCAAAGAGTGCTGGCTACTCTGCCGCCAAAGGGGCACTCGCTGCCGCGCGATCCGATCGATTGATGCTGGAGCTCCATCAGTTCCGCCATTCCGCCTTCTGCGAGAAGGTCCGTTTGGTGCTCGCCTTCAAGCAGCTGAGCTTCACCCCCATTGAGGTCACGCCCGGTGTGGGTCAGGTGGACCTCTACCGGCTGTCGGGGCAGCGCCAGGTGCCGGTCCTGGTTGATGGCAGTGAGGTGATTGCCGATTCCACGGCCATCGCCCTGCACCTGGAGCAGAAGCACCCTGATCCGGCGCTGCTGCCCAGTGATCCGGCCCAGCGGGCCCAGGTGATGCTGCTGGAGGACTGGGCCGACACGGCCCTC
>NZ_ADXM01000013.1:0-57670 GCF_000179255.1 Synechococcus sp. CB0205 | reverse complement strand
GCCGCTGGTGCCTGCAGCCCTTGGCTGGCCTGCAGCGCGCGGCCACAGCCACGGCCGAATGGCTCCTGGGCGTCGGCCTCGACCCAGGGGCCTGTGAGCTGCTCAACCCCCTGCCGCTGCACCACATCAGTGGCCTGATGCCCCTGGTGCGGGCCCAGCAGTGGCGGGTGCCCATGCGTTGTTTGCCGCCGCAGTGGTTGCGGGACCCGGCGCTGCTTGTTGAAAACGCCCCCCTCGATCGCAAGCGGCCGGCGCTGGTCTCACTGGTGCCAACGCAGCTGCAGCGGCTGCTGGAGGATCCCCGCGCTCTGGCCTGGTTGCGCGGCTGTGCCGTGATCTGGGTGGGTGGAGCGGCCTTGCCAGAGGCGCTGGCGGAGGCCTGCCGGCGCGAGGGCCTGCACCTGGCCCCCTGCTACGGCAGTACGGAGACGGGGGCGATGGTGGCGGTTCAGTTGCCGCAGGCTTTTTTGGCGGGACAGGGCGGTTGCGGCCAGCCCCTGGCCCATGCCGAGCTGCAGGTGGATCCCAGCAGCGGCGCCCTGCAGATCCGCGGTGAGAGCCTGGCGGCGGCGCTCTGGTCTGGGGAGGTCTGGGAGCCCCTGCCGCTGCAGCAGGGGTGGTGGAGCAGTGGCGACCTCGCCCGCCTTGATGCGGGTGGTCTTCAGCTGCTGGGCCGGTTGGATGGTGCGATCCAAAGCGGCGGGGAAACGGTGTTCCCTGAGCAGGTGGAGCTGGTGCTGCTGCAACGGCTGAAGGACGCGGGTTTGCCGATCGAGTCGCTGCTGCTGCTTCCCGAAGAGGACCCCCTGTGGGGCGCCCGCTTGCTGGCCCTGGTGCGGCCGGCCGGACCGCAGGACTGGCCAGCGCTGGAGCGCGCTCTGCAGCGCTTGGCTGAGCTGTTGCCTCCGGCCCAGCGGCCCCGTCAGTGGCTCTGCTGTGAGGCCTTGGAGCGCAATGCCATGGGCAAGTGGGAGCGCCAGCGCTGGCGCCATTGGCTCCAGGCCCTGCCGTGACAGATCCAGCGGCCTTTGCTAGAAGCGGCCTGTGGCGGGAGGACCGATGGTCGAGAGCAACCTCACCGAAGCCAGCAATAAAAAGCTCGCGGCTGGCCTGCTGGCGATCTTTTTGGGCTCATTCGGTGTGCACAAATTTGTGCTGGGTTACAACACCGCTGGGCTGATCATGTTGCTGGTCACGGTGTTGACCTGTGGCATCGCTGGTTTTGTGATGGGCGTGATTGGAATCATTGAGGGAATCATCTACCTCACGAAGACCCCAGAAGAATTCGAGTCGATCTACATCCAGAACAGTAAAGAGTGGTTCTGAGGTGTGGCCTTGAAGTCGGCCCATCGCTGGATCCTGCCGCTCTCCGCTTTGGTCAGTGTGGGCTTGTTCTCAACGGTTCCGGCGCAGGGATTCCACCCCTTTGCTCTTCTGGCGAGTTTGCTGCCCCTGCAACTGGCTGCGCTGTTCTGGTGCCTTGGCGTTGTTTCTAAAGGGGCTGAATCCCGCCTTGTAGGGCAGAGGCTTCCAACCAACGATTGATCCCTGGCGGTAATTCACAGCGTTGCCGGCCGTCGCTGCGGATGGCCAGATGGCGTGTGAGCCCTTCAGCGACCAGCTGGTCGTCGCTGCTGAAGCTGTAGCGCACTTCAAAGCAGCCCGGATCAAGCCGCGTCGGTTTCAGGCTGATGGCCAGCGGGGATCCGCAGACCAAAGGGCGGCGGAAATCGGCGCTGCAGTGAACGATCGGTAGCCCCACCTCTGGAGTGCAGCCAGGGGTCGGGAAAATCTCGGCTGCGTTGAGGCCAAAGCGCTCGAGGCTTTCTTCATAGGCCTCATGGCACCAGCGCAGGAGCTGTTGAAAGTGCATGACCCCGGCGGCGTCGGTTTCACCGAAACGCACGCTGCGGCAAAGCATCAACCAGCTGTTCGGATTCATTGCAGGCCGAAGTCAAACCCGCGAAGGGCTCTGCACGATGGGTTCAGTTTGAGGGATGACATGGCCTCGCCGCTGGCTACGGAATCACCCAGCATTAATCGGGCCTGGGAAGCCTTTGTTGCTCACGTGCCTGCGATTTTGTTGGCCTGGATCGCGGCGATGGGCATCAGCGTGATCGGCACGGTGGTCTATTTCGTGATCAGTGCCTTGCTGACGATGCTCAGCGGCGCCGACCCCAATGGCGGTGGAACGGTGTTGGCGATGGCCCTGGGGCAGCTCGGTCAGTTGCCCTTCATGGTCCTCTCCAGTTTCGTCGGGGTGTTGCTTGCGGCTATTCCCGCGCTCTATTACGAACGCGGTGAGGTGATTACGGTTCAGGCTGCCTTTGCAGCGCTGTTCGAGAAGCCCTGGCGTTACCTCTGGGCCGGTGTTCTGTTTACGGTCCTGGTTCTGGTGGGCTTCCTCTTTTGCGTGCTTCCAGGGGTGTTGATTTTGTTCGTCACCCCTCTCTATGTGAATCGCATTTTCAACACCAACTTGAGCGTGACCGATGCTTTTGCAGCGTCGGTCCAGGTCCTCTTTCGCTCTCCCCAGGGGATCCAGTATTTGGGTCTGGAACTGCTAACGATCCTTCTTGTTCTGGTGGTGTCGATCTGCACCTGTGGTTTTGGTGCCCTGTTGGCGCTACCAGTCAGTTCCTTCTATTTGCAGAACGCTGCCTACAACAAGGGGCTGATTAGCTGAGCTGCCCCAGCGGGAAGTGCAGCAGCCCAGGCCCTGGCCAGCCACCAAAGCTCACCCCGACGCGCAGGAGCCAATAGCCCAGGAGGGTGACGACACCAGCGCCGACTGGCCAGGCCGGGATCCCCCGCGGCAGCAGGCGCCGTTGGCGGACCGAGAACACGGACCAAGTCAGTAGGGCCCCTGCCACCACTGGGCCAAAAGCATGGAGCTGCAGGGCCCCATCAAGATTGCCGCTCAAGCTGGCGGCGGTGGCGCGGGTCAGGTAGCAGGTCGGGCAGGGAACGCCCGTGAGTGCTCGCAGCGGACAGCTCCAGCCGGGCAGGCCCGGGTGCAGGCCCTTCAGCCAGAGCGCGCCCGTGAGTCCGGCAGGCAGCAGATAGCCGCTGCGTTGAATCCGTTGAAGAAACCGATTAGCGGTCAACCGAGCCCATGATCACGTCGATCGAGCCCAGGATCGCCATGATGTCGGCCACCTTGGCCCCCTTGAGGATGTGGGGAAGGATCTGCAGGTTGGTGAAGTCGGCCGCGCGGATCTTGAAGCGCCAGGGGGTCACATCGTTGTTGCCCTGCAGGAACACACCGATCTCTCCCTTGCCTGATTCCAGACGGGTGTAGAGCTCGCCGTTGGGGATCTTGAAGGTGGGCGCCACTTTCTTGGCCACGATCTGATAGTCGAAGCCAGCGAATTCACTGCCCTTGCCCTCGGCCATGCGGCGGGCTTCCAGGTTTTCAGTCGGCCCGCCCGGGATCATTTCGCAGGCCTGCCGCAGGATCTTCAGGGACTGGCGCATCTCCTCGATGCGCACGCGGTAGCGGGCGAAGCAGTCGCCTTCCTTCTCCCAGGCCACGTTCCAGTCGAAGTCGTCGTAGCACTCGTAGTGGTCGACCTTGCGCAGGTCCCAGGGCACCCCGGAGGCGCGAAGCATTGGGCCCGACAGGCTCCAGTTGATCGCCTGCTCACGGGTGATCGTGCCGAGACCCTCAATCCGCTTGCGGAAGATCGGGTTGTTGGTGATCAGCTTTTCGTATTCGTCGATCTTGGGGCCGAACCAGTCGCAGAAGTCCAGGCACTTGTCCAGCCAGCCGTAGGGCAGGTCCGCTGCAACACCACCAATGCGGAAGTAGTTGTTGTTGATCAGACGCTGACCGGTGGCTGCTTCCCAGAGGTCGTAGATCATCTCCCGCTCGCGGAAGATGTAGAAGAACGGCGTCTGGGCGCCCACGTCCGCCAGGAAGGGGCCAAGCCAGAGCAGGTGGTTGGCGATGCGGTTGAGCTCAAGCATCAACACGCGGATGTAGCTGGCCCGCTTGGGCACCGGCACGTCGGCCAGGCGCTCCGGGGCGTTGACCACGATCGCCTCGTAGAACATCCCAGCCGCATAGTCCATGCGGCTGACGTAGGGCACGAACATCACGTTCGTGCGGTTCTCGGCAATTTTTTCCATGCCGCGGTGGAGGTAGCCGATGACCGGCTCGCAATCAACCACGTCCTCACCGTCCAGGGTCACCACAAGCCGCAGCACCCCGTGCATCGAGGGGTGGTGGGGCCCGAAGTTGACCACCATCGGCTCCGTGCGCGTTTCCAGCTGCGTCATGGGGCCGAGGAAGAGGGCTCGCTGGCGGGATCTTAGGAAGGAAGGGCCCGTTGCTTACACCTCCGCTGGCACAGGCCTTTGATCACGTGCCTGTGCTGGCGGCGCAGGTCTTGGCCAGTTTCACTGCGCTGGAACCCCTTTTGCAGGAGCGGGGCGGTGGCCTGCTGATCGATTGCACCCTCGGTGGGGGCGGCCACAGCGCCCTGTTGCTCGAGGCACACCCAGGCCTGAAGCTCGTGGGCTTGGACCAGGACCCCACGGCCCGCCAGGCCGCGGCGGAGCGCCTGGAGCCCTTTGGCGATCGGGTCAGCATCGTCGCGACCAACTTTGCGGACTACCAGCCCCAGGAGCCAGCTCTGGCGGTGATGGCGGATCTGGGGGTCAGTAGTCCCCAGTTGGATGTGGCGGAGCGGGGCTTCAGCTTTCGCCACGACGGTCCCCTGGACATGCGCATGAACCCTCAGGCCGGGGAGACCGCGGCGGAGCTCATCGAGCGCCTGGAGGAGACGGAACTGGCGGATTTGATCTACGCCTATGGAGAGGAGCGGCTCTCCCGCCGCATCGCCCGCAAGATCAAGCAGCACCTCGCTGAACAGGGGCCTTTCGCCGGCACCGATGCCCTGGCCTACCTGGTGGCGGGTTGCTACGCCCCCAAGGCGCGCCGCGGACGGATCCATCCCGCGACCCGCACCTTCCAGGCCCTGCGCATCGCCGTCAACGATGAACTCGGGGTCCTGGATCGCCTGCTCCAGCAAGCCCCCGACTGGTTAGAGCCCGGCGGCCTGATGGGGGTGATCAGTTTCCACTCCCTTGAGGATCGCCGCGTCAAAACCGCCTTCAGCAGTGATGAGCGGCTGCAACGGGTGACCCGAAAACCAGAAACGGCTGGAGAGGAGGAGCAGAGCTCCAACCCTCGCAGCCGTTCCGCGAAATGGCGCGTCGCTAGGCGGCGCGATCTGAGCTGATCAGTTGTTGCTCATGATCCTGGTGTGGTCCTGGCTGCCGAAGAGCTGGCGGTAGGCCGCGGTGCTCACGCAGATCAGCACCGGAGCCAGCACCAGCAGGCCGCCGGCGTTGAACAGGTAGGCGACGCCAGCGACGACGCTCTCGACGATCACGAACCAGAGCACGGTCCACCAGCTGGGGTTGACCCCGTCGATGCCGGCCTGCAGGGTCTCCACAGGACGCTTGGTGCCATAGAGGGACATCGGCACCAGGAACTGCTGGGTCACCACCAGCCAGATCTTGAAGATCGCGAAGGCGATCACGGGGATCCAGAACAGCACGGTGTTGACCTTGCCGAGACCGAAGCCGATGCCCCAGGCGACGGCGCCCACGACGGCCAGCACGATCACCAGCAGCAGGCTGGAGCCGAAGAGGCGGCCGCTGGCATCGCTATCCCAGCGGGTGAAGCTGCTGAAGCTGGGTTTCTGGCCTTCGAGGCTGGTCCAGGCACCGCGGGTCAGCCCCACGGCGGCCCAGAGGGCCACGATGATGTAGCCGATGATTCCGACCACCAGGCCGATCTTGGTGGCGACGGGATGAAGCAGGGCCGGAGCGCCCAGGGCCAGGTGCAGCAGGCCGCTGGTGATCAGGCCGATGAAGGGGGCCATGATCACCAGCACCAGCACCTGGAAGAGCACGAAGGGCCAGGGGGCGCGGCAGAAGGCCTGCCAGCCATCCTCAATCGCTCGCAGGATCGAGAGCTTGTTGGTGCCTGGGGTGGGCAATCCCATCGAAAAAGCAGGTGTTTGGCCGGAAAGTAGCGACCGCGACAGCGCCTGCCTACCAATGTTGAGCTTTTGAAGCGCTAGGCCCGGCGAAGGGTCTTGAGCGTTTCCTCCAGGACGTCCCCCGCCCGCTCCACATCGGCGACGCTGCTCGAGCGCCCCAGGCTGAAGCGCACCGAGGCTGCGGCCTCCAGGCGGCTGCGGCCTAGGGCTTGGAGCACGTGGGAGGGTTCGCCCGCGGCGCAGGCGGAGCCGCTGCTGACCGCCAGGCTGCGGCGCAGGGCTTGATGCAGGGCGGTGCCCTCGACGCCCTTGATGCTGATGTTGAGGTTGTGGGGCAGGCAGGGGGCTTCGGCGCCGTTGCGCTGGATGCCGCCCAGGGCCTGGCAGCGCTGCCAGAGGGCATCCCTCAGCCCGGCGAGTCGCAGGCCCCGCGCCTCGCGATCCGCCTCGGCCAGCTCCACGGCCTTGGCGAGGCCGACGATTAAGGGCACCGGCAGGGTGCCCGCCCGCAGGCCCCGCTCTTGGCTGCCCCCGTGCTGTTGCGGCGCGAGATCGACCCCAGGGGCGATGGCCAGGGCGCCGATGCCCTTGGGGCCATAGAGCTTGTGACCACTGAAGCTGAGCAGGTCGATGCCAAGCGTGAGCGGCTGCAGGGGCAGATGGCCGACCGCCTGGGCGCCATCGCAGTGGAACAGCACCTGCTGCTGGCGGCAGAGCTGGCCGATGGCCTCGAGCGGTTGGAGAACGCCGATCTCGTTATTGGCGGCCATGACGCTGACGAGCAGTGTCTCCGGGCTCAGGGCGGCCTCGAGCTGCTGCAGGTCGATCAGTCCATTGGCCTGGGGCGCCAGGCAGACCAGCTCAAAGCCATGCCCCGCCAGATATCGCATTGGATCGAGCACGGCCCGGTGCTCGGTCGCCAGGCAGATCAGGCGCCGGCGGGGGCCGCCGCGACGTAACTCCGCCTCTGCCACCCCCTTGATTGCCAGGTTGTTGGCTTCGCTGGCACCGCTGCAGAAGATCAGCTCCTCAGCCGTCAGACCCAGGGCGCCGGCGATGGCGGCCCTGGACTGCTGGACCACCGCAGCGGCGGACAGCCCGGGTCGATGCAGGCGGCTGGCGGGGTTGGCGAACGCGTCGCTCCACCAGGGCGCCATCGCTTCCACCACCGCCGGATCGCAGGGGGTGGTGGATTGATAGTCGAGATAGGTGACGCCGGAGGCCATGGACGCCCATGCTGGCAACCATGCTGCCGAACTCGGGCGCCATGGGCCGTCGTATTGCACTGCTGTCGTTGCTGCTGGGCGCCGCCGCCGCTGCAGGGCTAGGCGCCCAGGCCCAGGAGGTGCGCGATGGCGTTTTCTTCAAGCCCTCGGAGCAGCGCCCGGCCGATCTGGTGGTGCTGCGTGAATGGGGCACGATCGAGGGGGTGCACCTGATTGGGGTGCACGGCGTGAAGCCCGATCCCAATGACCCCACGGCGCGAACCATCGTCGTCTGGGTGGAATCCCCGACTGGGGTGGAGCTGGCCGTGGACAACCTGCGCTGCAGTGCCAATGCGCCGATGCGTCTGACCAAGCGCCGCAACGAACTCTTGATCAAGGAGCTCAACCCCGGCGGTCAGGTCACCGAGGCCAACCGCTTAGATCACAAGATCTGGTGGGCCGCCTGTTTCCCCGAGCAGGCCGGCAAGGATCCCGCCACCCTCACGGCCCTGGCCAAGCAGTTGGGCTACTCCGGCCAGCTGATCGAGCAGCAGCAGGTCCTGCCTGGAAACCCTCGATAGATTGCGGCGATGAGCCTCGAACCTGATACCCAACAAGACCTCACGCCAGCGGCACCAGCCCGTTTGCTGTTGGTGGATGACGAACCGGGGTTGCGCACGGCCGTGCAGGCCTACCTCGAAGACGAGGGCTTTGTCGTCACGACGGCCGTCGATGGAGAGGACGGTTGGGCTAAGGCCCAGGAGCTGCTGCCCGACGTGGTGATCAGCGACGTGATGATGCCCCGCCTGGATGGCTACGGCCTGCTGCGCAAGCTGCGGGAGGACGAGCGCCTGGGCGGCACCCCCGTCATTTTCTTGACGGCCAAGGGCATGACGGCCGATCGCATCGAGGGCTTCCAGGCCGGCTGCGATGACTACATCCCCAAGCCGTTTGACCCCGACGAGCTGGTGGCGCGGGTGCACAACGTGGTCAAGCGCCAGGAGCGCCTGTTGACCGAGGCCGCCCGCTTCGCCGATGCCGACATCGGCCAGATGGCCAAGCAGATCACCGAGATCCGCTCCCTGCTGGCCACCGGTGGCAGCAAGCAGCCCACCGCGGCGGTCAAGCACGAGTTCACCCCCCGGGAGGCCTCGGTGCTGCAGCTGGTGGCGGAGGGAATGATGAACAAGGAGATCGCCCGCCGCCTGGAAACCTCGATTCGCAACGTCGAGAAGTACGTCAGCCGGCTGTTCACCAAGACCGGCACCGCCAGCCGCACGGAGCTGGTGCGCTACGCCCTCGAAAACGGACTGGTTGAGTAGCGCCTGGCTGCCGGCGGCCCTCAACCGCGGTCACCGCTACCGGGACCGGGTCCAGGCGGCCGCCCAGAGCACGGTTGGCTACTACGCCGAGCGCTATGGCCATTCCGATCCGTCGGTGTGGAGGGAGCGCCTGGCCGCCGGTGAGATCTGGTGCAACGGCCAGCAGCTCCGGGCCGATGCAGCGTTGGCAGCCGGGGATCAGCTGATCTGGCATCGGCCCCCCTGGGAGGAGGCCGCCGTGCCGGTGCTGAGTCAGCGCGCGGTCGTCTTCGATGACGGTGATCTGCTGGTGCTGAACAAACCCAGCGGCCTGCCGGTGTTGCCCGCCGGTGGATTCCTGGAGCACACCCTGCTGACGCAGCTCCAGACTTGGGCGCCCGAGGCCCGGCCCGTGCATCGCCTGGGGCGATTCACTTCGGGCCTGCTGGTCTGCGCGCGGCAGCGGGAGACCCGGGGGCAGCTCAGTGCCCAGCTGCGGGAGAGCACCGCAGCATCAGCCGCCAGCCGGGGCTGTCTGAAGGTCTACCGCGCCCTGACCGAGCCCTTGGCGGCCGACTGGCGCTGCGGCGAGAGCCGAGCGATCACGGTTCCCATTGGCCGGCGGCCCCATGCGCTGCTGGGGCAGTTGTGGTGCGCGGCCCTCCCCGGCGATTCCTCAGCCCTGGAGTCCCGTAGTGCCTTGACCCTGCTCGAGCGCCGGCCGGAGCGCTGTTTGGTGGAGATGGAGATTGCGACGGGACGGCCGCATCAGATCCGGATTCACACCGCCGCCTTGGGCTCCCCACTGCTGGGGGATCCCCTGTATCTGCCGGGCGGAGTAGCGCGCCCTGAGGTGCTGCCCGGAGCCGGTGGCTACCAGCTCCATGCCCATCGCCTGCGTTTGGAGCCGAGGGGTTTGGCGCTGGAGGCGCCCCTGCCCTCAGGCCTTCTCGAATGCCAGCAGCCGTGAGAAGTAGAAGGGGGCTTTGTTCAGGCTGCGGCGCTTGAGCACGAAGCCCGCCGCTTCAGCGGCCTGGACAATTCCCTTCTCGCGCAGGGTGTAGGCGCGGGTGGTTTTGCTGGGTCCAGGGAAGAGCTGGCCGATCTTCTTGAGCACCGCCAACACCGGTGTGTAGGGGGCAAAGCTGACGATCAGGTGCTTCTCAGCCATGGAGGCGAGGTAGCGCACCATGTCCTCGGCGGGTTCCTGGGGGTAGTGGATGAAGACATCCAGGCAGACCACGGTGTCGTAGCTGCCGCTCAGGCTCTCCAGATCGGAGGCCAGGTAGCTGACGCGCCCTGGGGCGATGCCGGCTTCATTGGCCCGGCGCTCGGCTTCCTGGACCATGGCCCCCGAGAGGTCGGAGGCGGCAATCGAGCCGGCGCCCAGCTGCGCCAGCGGCAAGGTCAGGCTGCCGACGCCACAGCCGGCATCACAGAAGCTGCGGCCGCCCAGATTCCCCTGCTCCTGGAGCCAGGCCAGCACGTTGTCGACGGTCTTCTGGTGGCCGATGCGGATGTTCCGCTGCACCTTGTTGACGTCACTGGACTCGCTGTAGATGCGGTTCCAGCGATCGAAACCGGTTGTTTCGAAGTAGCCCTTCACCTCTTGCTTCTCGGCCTGCTTCTCGGCGGCCTTGTCGTTGAGCAGCTGATCGGCGGGCATTCGGCGCAGGGGGAAGATGGGGCGGATCCTATTCAGGCGGCCCGGCTCCAGCGCAGCTCAGCACTGGTCCCGCTCCAGCGCAGGGTTTCGCCGAGGGGCAGGCCCTGCAGTTGCTCCCGCACACGGGTTGGCGCACCCAGCAGGCGCCGGGGCAGGACGGTGGCCGCGGCGATGGCGCGATCGGCATCGCCACTCCACCTGGCCAGGCGCCTGACCGCCTCGAGCAGGGGCAGGGTGACCCCGGCCAAGGTGCCGTCTTCGAGCCGGCAGCTCCCCTGTTCGACGATCAGGGTGCGCTCATCCCAGCGGTGCAGCCCGTCGGCCAGGCCATAGGGAGCGAGGGCATCGCTCACCAGCACGACCTGCTCGGGTGCCAGCCGCTGCAGCAGGACCGCCATGGTCGGATCCACATGGACGCCATCGGCGATTAAGCCCAGGGCTACGTCCCCGCGTCGGACGGCGGCGCCAATCGGTCCAGGACTGCGGTGTTGCAGTCCTGCCATCGCATTGAAGCTGTGGGTGAGCATCCCCACCCCCTGCTCGAAGGCATGGGAGGCCTGCTCCGCCGTGGCCTCGCTGTGCCCGAGGCTGACCACAATCCCTCGGCTGCGCAGGGCGGCGATCACCGCATCGGCACCCGGTAATTCCGGCGCCAGGGTTACCAGGGCGATGTCCTCTTCGAAGCCGCCGATGCGGGCCTCGAGGGCCTCCAGGCTGGGGCTTGCGAGGTGCTCGGCCGGGTGGGCTCCGCGTTTGCCATGGGCGAGAAAGGGGCCCTCCAGGTGTGCCCCCAGCAGCCGGCAGCGGCCGCGTTGGTGCTCTGCGCGCGCGTCCCTCAGCACCCCCAGGGCTTGGCGCAGGGGGGCGACCCCGCAGGTGACCAGCGTGGGACTGATGGCTTCCACCCCATCGCGCCAGAGCAGCTCCAGCAGCTCCAGCAATTTGGGCAGATCGCTGGGTTGCAATTCGGGGAAGGCCAGTCCGAGGCCACCGTTGATTTGCAGATCGATGCCGGCGGGACTGAGCCAGTCGCCAGACCAGTTCTCACCGGCGGCGGCGCTTCCCTGGGGCAGCGGCTGGATGGCGGCGATCTGCTCCTGGGCGAGGCCAATGCGCCAGAGCCCCGGCTCTCCAGGCAGGCGAACGTGGCTCAGCCAGCGCATTCGATGCGAGAACGGAACCATGTCATCCTCGCTGCGAACGCTGAAACGTGCCGATGTCTGACGCTGCGCTGGTGGCCGTGGTGATGGGGAGCGACTCTGATCTGCCCACCATGCAGCCCGCCGTGGAGATGCTCAACCGCCTCGGGGTGCCCGTGGAGGTCCGCGTGCTCTCGGCGCACCGCACGCCCATGGAGATGGTGGAGTTCGCCCAAGCCGCCGCCGGCCGCGGTTTCAAGGTGATCATCGCCGGGGCTGGCGGGGCGGCTCACCTGCCCGGGATGGTGGCGTCCCTCACGGTCTTGCCGGTGATTGGCGTTCCGGTTCAGACCCGGGCCCTCTCCGGGGTGGATTCCCTGCATTCGATCGTGCAGATGCCCGCTGGTATTCCCGTGGCCACCGTGGCGATCGGCAACGGGGCGAACGCTGGCCTGCTCGCCGCGCAAATTTTGGCGACGGCCGATGGGGCCCTCTCCGCTCGCCTGGCGGAGTACCGCCAGTCCCTCCACGATCAGGTGGTGGCCAAGGACGCCCGCTTGCTGGAGCTGGGCAGTGCCGCTTACTTGGCACAGATGTGATCGGTTGGGGCGGTGTTGTTGGGGTGACCCATGCTTGAACGTCTGGTTCTGCCGCCCTGGTTGCGCCTGAGCCTGGCGCTGCCGCTGTTGGCCTTGAACCTGTGGGTTCTGCGGCAACTGCTTCTGCCGCTGGCCCCCTTCCCTGCCCTGTTCGTCGGGGCTGCGCTGATTGCGTTCCTGCTGGATCTCCCCACCCGTTGGTTGGCTCGCCGTGGCCTCCCCCGGGGTTTGGCGGTGTTGCTGGTGGTCGGCCTGTCCCTGACCCTGTTGGTCTTGGCTGCCCTCTGGTTGGTGCCCCGCCTGATTGAGCAGCTGGGTGAGCTGATCAATTCCCTGCCCTCTTGGTTGGTGGAGGCGGAGGGCGTGCTGGATCGCCTGGAGGTCTGGGCTGCCGATCGGGGACTGCCCACCGAATTCACGGACCTCAGCAGCACCCTGTTCGCCCGGGCTAGTCAGCTGGCCAGCCAGCTCAGCCAACGGGCTCTCGGGATCCTGGGGGCCACCGTCGGCCTGACGGTCAACGTGGTGATCGTGGCGGTCCTGGCCCTGTTCCTGTTGCTGGGCGGCGACCCGATCGTGGCGGGCTTGGCCCGCTGGCTTCCCGAGGGAACGCGGACGTTGGTCACCGGCACCTTGAACCGCACCTTCCGGGGGTACTTCGCCGGGCAGGTGCTGCTGGCCTTGATCCTCAGCGCCCTGCAGATCGTGGTGTTCACCCTGCTGGGGATTCCCTATGGGGTGCTGTTCGCGGTGGCGATCGGCTTCACCACCCTGGTGCCCTATGCCAGCGCCCTGACGATTGTCTTGGTGAGTGTGCTGCTGGCCTTGGATGACCCCCGCACCGGCATCGAGGTGCTGGTGGCGGCCATCAGCGTCGGTCAGGTTGTGGATCAGGTGATCCAGCCCCGCTTGATGGGCAGCATCGTTGGTCTGCAGCCCGCTTGGCTCCTGGTCTCCCTGCCCGTTGGCGCCCGCGTGGGCAGCTTGATGGGCTTCGGCGACCTGCTGGGCCTGTTGCTGGCGGTTCCGGTCGCCAGCTGCTTGAAAACCTTTTTGGATGCCTGGGGGCAGCAGCCTGCCCCCGACGTGATCACTGGGGAATGACGCCCGCTTCCCGCAGGTGGTTGATCACCAGCTCCACGCAGGCCTCGAGGCTCTGGCTGCCGGTGTCCACCCGCAGTTCCGGCGTCTCAGGGGCCTCGTATGGGCTGGAGATGCCTGTGAATTCCTTGATTTCACCCGCGCGGGCTTTGGCGTAGAGCCCCTTGGTGTCGCGCTCTTCGCAAACGCTCAGGTCGGCGGCGCAGTGGATCTCGACAAAGTCGCCGTTCTCCACCAGGGAGCGGGCGCGGTCTCGGTCGGCCTTGAAGGGGGAGACAAAGGCCGTCAGCACCACCACGCCGGCGTCCAGGAACAGCTTGCTGACCTCGCCAATCCGGCGAATGTTCTCCTCGCGATCGGCATCGGAGAAGCCCAGGTCCTTGCAGAGCCCGTGGCGGATGTTGTCGCCGTCCAGCACGTAGCAGGCCAGGCCGCGCTCAAACAGCGCCTGGTTGACCGCGTTGGCGAGGGTGCTCTTGCCGGAACCACTCAGGCCGGTGAACCAGAGGATGGCGCTGCGATGGCCGCGCTGCTCAGCCCGGGCGGCGCGATCCACCGACGCGTGGTGCCAGGCGATGTTGGTGGAGGCGCCCTTGTTGGTGAGCTCTCCGTAGGTGGGAGATGCGGTCATGGCGGGCCTTGGAGCAATGTCGGGCCATTGTCGCCGCCGACCGCTCCGGCTCAGCCGCCCGCTTGCTTGGGCCGGTAGCCCGCTTTCTCCAGGGCCGCCAGGGCGGCGCTCACCTGGTCGCCCTGCAGTTCGATCACTCCGTCCTTCACCGTCCCGCCCGTTCCGGCGGCGGCCTTGAGCTGTTTCAGCAGGGCCTTGAGATCGCTTTCGGCGGCCTCCAGCCCCGTGATGGCCGTCACCATCTTTCCGCCCTTGCCGGCCTTGGTGCGCTGCACCCGCACGCGCTGTTGGGCCTTGGCCGTCGATTCCGCAGGGGCACTGCTGGCCCGTTGCAGGCTTTCAGGCCGTGTGAATTCTTGCCAGCCTCCCTTCGGCATCGCTTTGGATGTGTCTTGGTTCCAGTTCAGCGCAACGGAGGTCCGCGATGGATTTGCCGGCCGTTCAGGTAGAGGTCTGCCGTCCTGGCCCAAGTGGCGCTGCCTTGTCCACCTCCGTGAGCGGCAGTGATCCCTGCACTGCAGGGGGTCAGCGCATCCGTATCGATCAGCCCGCCGGCTGGCCAGTCCTGCCGCCCCCGCCAGTTCCTAACCTTGACTGACTCCGCGCGCACCTGGTGACCAGCACCGTTCCTTCGATGACGTCGGCATTGGCGCTGGAGTCACGGCCCAACAGCCTGGGTCGCTACGGCCAATTTGGCGGTCAGTACGTTCCCGAGACCCTGATCCCCGCCCTGGCGGAACTGGAGCGGGCCGCTGCAGAAGCCTGGAAGGATCCCGCGTTCACGGAGCGGCTCAATCACCTGCTGCGCAACTACGTCGGCCGGCCGACCCCCCTCTACGAAGCGGAACGGCTGAGCGAGCACTACCGCCGCGCCGAGGGCGGCCCGCGCATTTGGTTGAAGCGCGAAGACCTCAATCACACCGGCGCCCACAAGATCAACAACGCCCTGGGCCAGGCACTCCTGGCCCTGCGGATGGGCAAAAAGCGGATCATTGCCGAAACCGGTGCGGGCCAGCACGGTGTGGCTACCGCCACGGTCTGTGCGCGCTTTGGCCTCGAGTGCGTCGTCTATATGGGAGCCGAGGACATGCGCCGTCAGGCCCTGAACGTCTTCCGGATGCGTCTGCTGGGGGCAACGGTTCAGCCCGTCACCGCTGGCACCGCCACCTTGAAGGACGCCACCAGTGAGGCGATCCGCGATTGGGTCACCAACGTTGAGACGACCCACTACATCCTGGGTTCCGTCGCAGGCCCCCATCCCTTCCCGATGCTGGTGCGCGATTTCCATGCCGTGATCGGCGAGGAGACCAAGCGCCAGTGCCATGAGGCCTTTGGCCGTAACCCCGATGTCCTGGTGGCCTGCGTTGGTGGGGGCTCCAATGCCATGGGTCTGTTCCACCCCTTTGTCCAGGACACCGACGTCCGCTTGATCGGCGTGGAAGCGGCCGGCGATGGCGTTCCCACCGGTCGCCATGCCGCCACCATTACCGAGGGTCGCGTAGGTGTGTTGCACGGGGCGATGAGCCTGCTGCTCCAGGACGAGGAGGGGCAGGTGCAGGAGGCGCACTCCATCAGTGCCGGCCTGGATTACCCCGGTGTGGGCCCTGAGCACAGCTATCTCAAGACCATCGGCCGGGCTGAGTACGGCGCCGTTACGGATGCGGAGGCCCTCGATGCTCTGCAGCTGCTCTGCCAGCTGGAGGGCATCATCCCGGCCTTGGAGACCGCCCACGCCTTTGCCTGGCTCGACAAGCTCTGCCCCACCCTGGCCCCAGGGAGCGAGGTGGTGCTCAACCTCTCCGGCCGCGGCGACAAGGACGTCAACACGGTTGCCGACCGCCTGGGCAGCGCCCTCAGCTGAGCAGCCGATCGAGGTAGCCCGCGACGCTCTCCACCGCTGAACGAGCGGTGGAGTAGGCCATGCGCATGGGGCCGATCAGGGCGACGTGGCCGTCGTTGCCGTAGCTGGCTTGCACCACTGCGCAGTCCTGCAGGGCGGGATGGGGGTGCTCTGAGCCAATCCAGACCCCGCCCCTGCCGCTGGCGGCCTTGCTGCGCAGAACCTGTTGGGGCTCCAGCTCCACAAGTTGCAGCAGCGGTTTCAGGCTGGAGCTGCGTTGGAATTCCGGTTGGCCAAGCAGTCCCGCCACCCCGAGGCTGACGGCGCCTTCGCTGCTGTTGCCCCGGGCCAGGTTGTGGCTGCTGAGGCCCTGCCGCAGCAATTCGCCGCTGCTTCCCAGTTGGCTGGGGAGTGCCTTCCAGTTCAGGCGACCAGTACCCCCCTGGAGTTGATCGCTGGCCCAGCGCTCCAGGGCTGGCACCTGGGCACCCAGTTCCTCGGGCATCCGCAGGTTGAGACAACTGGCGGCGGCCCCCTTTTCCACGAGCAGCACCAGTAACCGGTCGTCGCTTGGGACCAGCCGGACCGTCTCGAGGCGTCCCCCCATCTCCTGGGGCCGGGTGATCAGGCTCATCAGGCCCGTGAGGTCGGCCAGGCGGCGGGCGAGCTGCAGCAGCAGGTCATCCAAGGCGGCCCATTGCAGGCTCAACCCCGTGAGCTCACGGTTGAGTTGATTGGCGGCGGCACCGGGGGCGGGCAGGAGGCAGTCCACGTAGTGGCGATACCCCAGTTGGCTCGGAACGCGGCCGGCGGAGGTGTGCGGTTGGGTGAGCAGGCCCCGCTGCTCCAGGGCTCCCATGGCGGAGCGCACCGTGGCTGGGCTGGCCTGGAGGTCAAAGCGCCGCACCAGGGTTTGGCTGCCCACGGGCTCCGTGGTGTCGACGTAGTGCTGCACCGTCGCCTGAAGCACCTGCTGTTGCCGTCGGGGCAGGGGCTGCAAAACGGTGCACTGATGCCGCTTTGCGGATGCTACGGGGCCTACACGCTAGCGCGGGCTGAATGCAGGAAAAAGCGGCGGTAGTCCGGGTCCTGATCGAGCAAATCCAGGAAGCGATCCCGGTCGAGCCGCAGCAGCAGTCCGTCTCCCCGCGCCCGCACGGTGACGGCCCGGGGGTGGTCCTCGATCAGGCCTGCGTCGCCGAAGAAGTCCCCCTCCTCCACCAGCCCCTGTTTGATCGGAGTCCCGCCCCAGAGATCGTTCTGCAGCACCTCCAAGGTGCCGGCCACCACCACATAGAAGGCGTCCGGGGCGTCCCCTTCGCGGAAGACCTCCTCGCCATGGCGGATCCGATCGCTGACGAATTCCGAGGCCAGCCAACGCAGCAGCTTGGGATCGACGCCGTGGAACAGGGGGATGGTGGCCAGGCGCTCGGGCGTGATCCGGACCCGTTGCCCCAGCTCCAGGTTGAAGCCGCTCATCTGCCGGTGCCAGAAGGAGGCATAGAGCCCGCCAGCGGCCAACAGATCGTTGTGGTGGCCGAGCTCCACCACTTGGCCTTGATCGATCACGGCGATCTGGTCCATGGCCGCAGCGGCCCGCAGCCTGTGCAGCACGGAGACCACCGTGCGGCCCTCGCTCAAGCGACGCAGTGTGGTGTTGATTGCTTCTTCGGTGCTGGGATCGAGGGCGCTGGTGGCTTCATCCAGCAGCAGCAGCTGGGGGTTGCGCACGATCGCCCGGGCAATGGCGATCCGTTGTTTCTGGCCACCGGAGAGGCGCCCGCCACCGGAGCCGACCGGGGTCTGGAGGCCGTTGGGTAGGGACTGAATCAGTTCCCCGAGCTCGGCGGCTAGGGCTGCATCGAGGACCTCCTGATCGGACGCATCGAGCCGGCCCAGGCGGATGTTGTCCGCGATCGAGAGATCGAACAGGACGGTCTCCTGCGGGACCAACGCCACCTGCTCAAGCCAGGCGCCCCGGTCGGTGGTGCTCAAGGGCACGCCATCGACCCGCAGGCCACCGCGCTGGGGCTCGATTTGCCGCAGCAGCAGTCGAAGCACGGTGCTTTTCCCGCCGCCGCTGGGGCCCACCAGGGCAAGGGAGCTGTTGGCGGGGATCGTCAGGTTGAGTCCGTCCAGGCCGCCACCACCCGGGTAGCGGAACTGCACCTGCTCGATCCTCAGCTCCTTCCGCAAGGCCGGGGGGCTGGGTTCGATCCCCCGGGCCAGCGCCGGCCGTTGCTCGGAGCGCTTGGCGGCGGGCAGCTGCTGCTCCAGCAGGTTCAGGGCCGTCGTGGCGGCCTGGAGTGGGAGAAGGGAGGCGCCCAGCTGCCACATGCCGCTGACCATGGCCGTGGCGATCCCCAGGGCGGAGACCAGCTGGCCCACCGTGAGTTGCCCTTGAAGCACCAACCAGGTGCCCAGGGCAAAGACGCTCACCAGCGTGAGCATGGCGGAAGCGGTCAGGGCGGCCTGTTGCAGGCCCGACATCGCTCCGACCCGCTGGGCCCAGCGCATCAGGTCCCGGTTGCGACGGTTGAATTCCGAGCGGGTGGTGCTGCGCAAACCGAATAGGTCCACCAACTCCCGGCTGCGCAGCCGTTCGCCGGCGTAGCTCAGCAGCCGTCCGGCCTGCTCGACCCGAGCCTCTTCCCGCCTGGCCAGGGCCGGGGTGAAGGCCACCTGGCTCACGAGCAGCAGCGGCGTGAGCACCACGGCGACCAGGGCGAGCCGCCAATCGCTGGTGAACAGCAGCAGCACCCCAAGCAAGAGCTGCGCCACCGTCCAGGTGAAGAGGGGGAGCTGGCTGACGACCGCGTTTTCCAGGGTTGGAATCTGCAGCGCCAGCAAGCCCTGCTCCCCCCCTTCGGCGCGGCCATCGGTGGGGTTTGGTTGCTCCAGCAGATGGCCGAAGAGCCGCTGGCGAAAGCTCGTGCCCAGTTGGCTACCGAGGGCGGCAAACAACTTGATCGAGAAGCCGTTGCAGACCACCGCCAGCAGGAGCCAGGCGCAGGGCAGCAGCACCAGCACCGCCACCGGTGGCCCGCCGCTGGGGTTGCCAATCACCTGGTCGATCACCAGCTGCAGCAGCACCGGGATGCCCACCATCAGCAGCGGATCGGGCAACACCGTGAGGATCGCCAGGACCGCCTTCAGCCGTTGATTGCCGAAGTAGCGCCACAGTCGTAGGGGCAGCAGCAGCGGAAACATCGGCCGGCTCATCCAGCCAACCGATAGCAATCACAGCCGCGTTTGACCGCCTGGTTGCCTCAGTACCGCGGCACCATTGGGTCGGCTGAGACGCTCCAGGCATCGATTCCGCCCTGCAGGTTCAGCACCTGTTCGTAGCCCTGGGCTTCCATCAGCCAAGAGGCGAATTGCCAGCTGCGGATCCCGGCGTGACAGAGCACGACCACGGGTTGATCCCGGTTGATCAAGCTCGAGATCTGCTCAATCCAGGTCTCCGATTGACTCAGGGGGAGATGGATCACCGGTTGCTGCAGTCGAGCCAGGTCCAATTCCATGGCCTCTCGCACATCCACCAGTTGCAGCGCCTCACCGGCGTCGAGTCGACGCTTCAGTTCTGTGGCGCTGATGCTTGCGGGACTGGGCATCACGGAACCCTACCGGCGGTCACGGGGGTGCCAAAGATCGCCTTGATGCATAAAGATGAGGCCAATCCTGTAAGCGACGCATGAAGGCCCGCCCCTTCTTGGCGGCACTGCTGGCGGTGGCGTTGGCGATGCTGAGCTTTGGCTTGGCGGGTTGGTGGCTGCTCCTGCAGCGCAGTCCCCTTGCGTTGCAACACCAGGCCCTCTCCATGCCGCTGGCGGCGCGCTTTGTTCCGCGGACGGCGCCCCTGAGCCTGCACTGGTTGGTGGGCCCGGATGAGCCGGCTGCCTACGCCCGGGCCGTTGCTCCCCCCCGTCAGCGCCGTCAGGCCGCGGCGGCCGCTGACCGACTGCGGGACGGGGCCTTTGCCGCTGCGGGCCTGGACTACGCCTCGGAGCTCTCCCCCTGGCTGGGGGATGAAAGCAGCTTTGCCCTCTTGACCCCCCCTGGAAGTGGGGAGGCACCCGGTTGGGTGCTGGCGCTGCGCAGTCGCGACAACGAAGGGGCCCGCCGCTTCCTGCAGCGCTTCTGGCAGACCCGAAGCCTGGCTGGGACCGATCTGCAGATCACTAGCTATCGCGGCATGGGGCTGATCAGCGGTCGCGGCGCCCTCTTGGGCCAGGACCCGCAACCCCTGGCGACGGCCCTGATCAACGACGATTTGGTGCTGATCGCCTCCGGTCGGGGCGTGCTCGAGCAGGCGCTCGATGTCTCCCAAATCGATGAACTGAACCAGGCCGCCAGTGCGCCTCTGCAAAAGGCCCTGCAGCGACTTGGAGAGGGGGTGGCGCTGCTGACGGCCCGCCCCGAGGCTATGGAGCAGTGGCTCGGCTTGCCCGTTGGGGATGAGTCGGCGGCGGTGGAATTGGTGCTGGCCTTGGCCCCCCAAGGGTCGGGGCTTCAGGTGGATGGCCTGGCCCAGTTGCGCGATGCGCTCCCCAGTCTGGGTCCGGTCAACACGGAGCTGTTGCGCCAGGTGCAGGTCGCTGCCGACAGCCTTGCCTTCTTGACCAATCCCGCTGAGCTCCTCGCCGCCGAGGACGCCAATGTTTGGAGCAGCCTGCTTGGCCCGTCCCTGACCCAGGCCCTCAAGCGGGATCAAGGTCACCTGCCGGCCCTGGTGGCCGCGGCGGATTCGGGGCCCTTGCTTTGGGCCCATCAGAGCGAAGGTTGGTTGCTGGGCACCCGCGGGGATCGTCCGTCGGCCGAGACCCTGCAGCCGGCCCTTGAGGCCGATGGATACAGCGCCTCCCCGCTGGAGAGCCGCGGGCAAACCCTTCAGGCCTGGACGCGCCTCGAGTCCAAGCCGGTCAAGGGCAATCCCGACCAGCTCCAGGCCCAGCTCGCAGGTGCCCGCTCCAGCCAAGGTGGTTTCGCCTGGTGGGGCCAAGGCCTGGCGATCCTCAACCAGCAGTACGAAGGCCGTCGTGCACCCCAGGAGCGCCTCGATCAGCTGGAGCTCTTGGGCTCACCCCAGGCCCCCTTCCAGTGGTCGATGGACGCCCAGGCTGCCCAGGGTCTGCTCAGTCGCTGGAAGCTCTGGCGCTTGGTGGGCACGCTCTCCAGCTCCTCCCTGACCCCCCGTGTGGACGGGGTGGCCTTGAGCCTGGAGCCTGATGCCCCCGACCAACGCAGCTTGAGGCTGCGGGGGCTGCTGCAACTGCACGCCTGACCATGGCCAGCCGCAAGCTTGAGTTGCTGTTGGTGCGCCACGGCATCGCTGAAGAGCGCAGTGAGGGCGTCGATGACGCCCAGCGCAGCCTCACGCCGGAGGGGCGTGAGCGCACCACTCAGCAGCTGGAGCGCCTGCTGGAGTTGGAGTTGGATTGTGATCTGGTGCTCAGCAGTCCGCTGGTGCGGGCCCGCCAGACCGCTGAATTGATCGTGAGCGCAGGGCTAGCCCCAGAACTGGAGTTGGCGGCGGCCTTAGCCCCCCTGGCGGACCCCCTGCCCCTGCTCGATCGCTGGCTCGGCCCCCTCTCCCCGCGGCCCGGTTGGAAACGTCTGGCCTTGGTGGGCCATGAGCCGGACTTGAGCACCTTGGCGGCTCTGTTGATTGGTGTGCCGATGGCCCGAGCCCCCCAGGCGATCCGGCTCAAGAAAGCCGGTGCCTTGCTGCTGCAGTGGCCGATCGCCCCAGGCGCTGACTTGCTCGGATCGGCCCGCTTGGAGATGTTCCTGCCGCCGCGGGTACTGCTCGGTCGGCGACAGTCCCGCAGCGAGGGCGGGCCTTAGGTTGCGGTTGACGCAACCCCGATTCCATGGCTGAGGAGGCAACCCCAACGGCAGCGACTCCGGCGTATCGCCCGGGTCTGGAAGGGGTGCCGGCCACGCAGTCGGCGGTGTGCGACATCGATGGACAGCAAGGGCTGCTGACCTACCGCGGCTACCGGGTGGATCAGCTGGCCCAGCAGAGCACCTTCCTGGAGACCGCCTATCTGCTGATCTGGGGTGAGCTCCCCGACGCTGAGCAGCTGGCGGCGTTTGAGCAGGAGGTGCAAATGCACCGCCGGGTGAGCTTCCGCATCCGGGACATGATGAAGTGCTTCCCGGCCAGCGGCCATCCGATGGACGCCCTGCAGAGCAGTGCGGCCTCCCTGGGTCTCTTTTATTCCCGCCGCGCCCTCGACAACCCTGAATACATCTATTCAGCGGTGGTGCGCCTGATCGCCAAGATCCCGACGATGGTCGCGGCATTCCAGCTGATTCGCAAAGGGCAGGACCCCATTCAGCCCAGGGATGACCTGCCCTATGCGGCCAACTTCCTGTACATGCTCACCGAGCGTGAACCGGATCCCCTGGCGGCGCGCATCTTTGACGCCTGCTTGATCCTGCACGCCGAGCACAGCCTGAACGCCAGCACCTTCAGCGCGCGGGTGACGGCCAGCACCTTGACCGATCCCTACGCCGTGGTGGCCTCGGCTGTGGGGACCCTGGCGGGCCCCCTCCATGGCGGCGCGAATGAAGATGTCTTGGCGATGCTGGAAACCATCGGCTCCGCCGATCAGGTGAGGCCCTGGCTGGATCAGGCCATTGCCGAGAAGCGCAAGATCATGGGCTTCGGTCACCGCGAGTACAAGGTCAAGGACCCCCGGGCGGTGATCCTGCAGAAACTGGCGGAAGAGCTCTTCGATCAGTTCGGCCACGACCCCCTCTACGACCTGGCCCGCGAATTGGAAGCCGCGGCAGCCGAGCGCCTGGGCCCGAAGGGGATCTACCCGAACGTCGACTTCTATTCCGGCTTGGTCTACCGAAAACTGGGCATTCCCCAGGACCTGTTTACCCCGATCTTTGCGATCGCGCGCACCGCAGGCTGGCTGGCCCACTGGAAAGAACAGCTCGGTGCCAACCGCATCTACCGGCCCACGCAGATCTACACCGGCTCCAGCGGCCGCGATTGGCAGTCGATCGAAGGCCGTTAAGGGCTGCGCCGGCCTAAGTTGCCCCCATCAACAGACCACCCATGGTGATCGCCAATCCCGCTGTCGTGAGTGCCGGGCTCGACCTTGAGGCCAGCTTCACGGACGTGCTGCAGGGCTTCGGCTTGTCGCCGGGGATGGCCCACCTGCTCTGGCTGCCGCTGCCGATGCTGGTGGTCCTGGTGGCTGCAGTCGTTGGCGTGTTGGTCAACGTCTGGCTCGAGCGGAAGATCTCGGCTGCCGTTCAGCAGCGAATCGGCCCCGAATACGCCGGTGCCCTGGGCATCCTTCAGCCCCTCGCGGACGGCCTGAAGCTGCTGTTCAAAGAGGACATCATTCCGGCCCGAGCCGACGGCCTGCTCTTCACCCTGGGCCCGGTGCTGGTGCTGGTGCCGGTGATCCTCAGCTGGTTGGTCGTGCCCTTCGGCCAGCACCTGCTGATCAGCAATGTCGGCGTCGGGATTTTCCTCTGGATTTCCCTGAGCAGCATCCAGCCCATTGGCTTGCTGATGGCTGGCTACGCCTCGAATAACAAGTACTCCCTGCTCGGTGGCCTGCGGGCCGCCGCCCAGTCGATCTCCTACGAGATCCCCCTCGCCTTGGCAGTGCTGGCCGTGGTGATGATGAGCAACTCCCTCAGCACGGTTGACATCGTCAACCAGCAAACCGGCGCCGGGATTCTCAGCTGGAACATCTGGCGCCAACCCGTCGGTTTCGTGATCTTCTGGATCTGCGCCCTGGCCGAATGTGAGCGCCTTCCCTTCGACTTGCCGGAGGCTGAAGAGGAGTTGGTGGCTGGCTACCAGACCGAATACGCCGGCATGAAGTTCGCCCTCTTTTATCTGGGCAGCTACATCAACCTGGTGCTCTCCGCCCTGCTGGTGGCGGTGCTCTACCTGGGTGGCTGGGGCTTCCCGCTTCCCGTCGAGTGGGTGGTGAACCTGACGGGTCAGCCGATCGACGCTCCCCTGGTGCAGGTGATTACCGCTACCACCGGCATCGTGATGACGGTGCTGAAGGCCTACCTGCTGGTGTTCTTCGCGATCCTGCTGCGTTGGACCGTTCCCCGGGTGCGGATTGACCAGCTGCTGGACCTGGGTTGGAAGTTCCTGTTGCCCGTCGCCCTGGTCAACCTGCTGGTGACCGCTGGTCTGAAGCTCGCGTTCCCGGCCTTCTTCGGCGGTTAATTCCCCACCGCCACCCCCTTTGCCAGGTCGCCAGGCCATCATGGTGCCGGCGCCACCGCCCCTTCCCACCACTCCATGTTCGGGTTCCTCAAGAAAGTCGGTGACTACACCCGCGATGCGGTGGGTGCGGCCAACTACCTCGCCCAGGGGCTTTCGGTCACCTTTGATCACCTTCAGCGCAGGCCGATCACGGTTCAGTACCCCTACGAAAAACTGATTCCGTCGGAGCGCTACCGCGGCCGAATCCACTACGAGTTCGACAAGTGCATCGCCTGTGAGGTGTGTGTGCGCGTCTGCCCGATCAACCTGCCGGTGGTGGATTGGGTGATGAACAAAGCCACCAAGAAAAAGGAACTGCGCAACTACTCCATTGACTTCGGGGTGTGCATCTTCTGCGGCAACTGCGTCGAGTACTGCCCGACCAACTGCCTCTCGATGACCGAGGAGTACGAGCTGGCGGCCTTCGATCGCCACAGCCTGAACTACGACAACGTTGCCCTGGGCCGTCTCCCCACCAGCGTCACCAGCGACCCGGCGGTCGTGCCCCTGCGGGAGCTGGCCTATCTGCCGAAAGGAGAGATGGATCCCCATGGCGTGGATCCCAATCGTCCGCGGGCCGGCAAACTGCCCGCTGACGTCCTCAAGACCCTGCCGAAGGAGGAGAACGCCTGATGACCATTGCTTCCTCCACGCAGTTCATCTGCTTTGTCTGTCTTTCAGCAGCGGTCGCCATTGGCGCCCTTGGCGTAGTCCTGCTGCCGAGCATCGTCTATTCCGCATTTCTGCTGGGCGGCGTGTTCCTCTCGGTTGCCGGTCTCTACCTGCTGCTGAATGCCAGTTTCGTGGCGGCGGCCCAGGTGCTCGTCTATGTCGGTGCGGTCAACGTCCTGATCCTGTTCGCGATCATGCTCGTGAACAAGAAGGAAGACCTGGCGGCGATCCCTGGCCTGGCCGTACGTCGCTTCCTCTCCGGTGCAGTGTGCGCTGGTTTGTTTGCCCTGCTGCTGCGGGTGGCCTTCACGACTCCCTGGGCCCTGCCCGGCCCGACCCCCATTGGCGAAGAGGCCACCATTCGCATCGGTGAGCACCTCTTCAGCGACTACCTCCTGCCATTCGAGCTGGCGTCAGTCCTGCTGTTGATGGCGATGATCGGCGCGATCGTCCTGGCCCGCCGCGATGTCTTCAGCACCGATGTGGTCACTGGCGAACCCGCTGATCAGGGTTTGATCGAGAAATCCCGCACCCCCCTGCTCCTGGAGAAAACCAACTGATGTCCATCGAGCTGCCGACCACCGTTCCTCTCCAGGGCTATCTCGCCTTGGCCGCCATCTTGTTTTGCACGGGTGTCTGGGGATTGATCAACAGCCGCAACGCTGTGCGGGTTCTGATGAGCATCGAGCTGATGCTCAATGCGGTGAACATCAACCTGATGGCCTTCTCCAGCTACCTCGATGGCCAGCTGATTCGCGGACAGGTCTTTGCGATTTTCGTCATCACCGTGGCGGCTGCTGAGGCTGCCGTCGGCCTGGCGATCCTTCTCTCTCTGTATCGGAACCGTGAAACGGTGGATATGGAGCGTTTCAACTTGCTGCGTTGGTAGCCAGGCTGGGCGCGAGCTCAGCTCTGGCTTATGCGCCTTGAGACCGTTTGGTTGATCCATCGAGCGGCCAGCCAGGCTGCCCTGCGCCAAGCCCGGCGTTGTGCCCAGATCTTGCGCGATCAAGGCGTCAAGGTCGCCGTGGCCATGAGTGGGGCCAGTGCGAACCCCTTCCCCGGGCTCTTGGCGGATGAGGGGAGTCCGCCCGATTTGGCCGTGGTGCTGGGGGGAGACGGAACGGTGCTTGGGGCCGCGCGGCACCTGGCGCCCCTGGATGTGCCGATCCTCTCGTTCAATGTCGGCGGTCATTTTGGCTTTTTGACCCAGGAGCGCAAGCTGCTGGGCCATGGCCATGAGGCCGAGGGTTCCTTCGATCTCTGGCAGCGACTTCGGGACGATCGCTTTGCCCTCGAGCGGCGCATGATGCTCGAGGCGCGCACCGACAGCAGCGACACGGTGCATACGGCCCTGAATGACCTCTACCTGAGGCCCGGGATCGACGAGGTCACGCCCACCTGTGTCCTGGAGTTGGAGATTGATGGCGAGGTGGTCGATCAGTTCCGGGGGGATGGCCTGATCATGTCGACCGCGACCGGCTCAACGGGGTATTCGATGGCGGCCGGCGGCCCGATCTTGCATCCCGGTGTGGAGGCGATTGTGGTGAACCCGATCTGTCCGATGAGCCTCTCCAGCCGGCCGTTGGTGGTTCCGCCCCGGGCGCAGTTGGCGGTCTGGCCGCTGGGTCCCTCCAACAGTCGGGTGCGCCTCTGGAAGGACGGGGCCTTCGC
Organism: Synechococcus sp. CB0205; assembly: GCF_000179255.1. Taxonomy (NCBI): domain Bacteria; kingdom Bacillati; phylum Cyanobacteriota; class Cyanophyceae; order Synechococcales; family Synechococcaceae; genus Synechococcus; species Synechococcus sp. CB0205. Next base: position 31,571 of record NZ_ADXM01000013.1, on the reverse strand, counting down.
GGCGGTTCTGGAGCCCGGGGATCGCTGTGATGTGCGCCGCTCCCCCCATCACGCCTTGATGGTGCTGCTGGAGCAGAGCCCCTCCTACTACCGCACCTTGACCCATAAGTTGCATTGGGCCGGCAGTTTGACGGCCGCCGAGCCGTCTCCTAACTAGAGCAAGTCCATGGCCCTCGAGATTGAGCGTCGCTTTCTGGTCTCCGGTCAGCAGTGGCGCTCCGTGGTGTCTTGGCAGCGGGACTTTGCCCAGGGGTACCTGCCGAACTCCTCCCAGGCGATGACCGCGCGGGTCCGCCTAGCCGGCGCGGATGAGGCTTGGCTGACGCTCAAATTCCCCGCCGGCGGAATCGCCCGGCAGGAGTTTGAGTACGCGATTCCGGCGGCCGATGCTTCGGCGTTGCTCGAGCGCTGCGAAGCGCAGCTGATCAAGCGTCGCTTCGGCTTGGATTTACCGGGTGGGGACTGGGTTCTGGATGTCTTTGCAGGGGAGAACGCCCCCTTGGTGCTGACCGAAGTGGAACTGGAGCGGGTCGATCAGGCCGTGGAGATCCCGGATTGGTGCGTGCGGGAGATCACCGGGCTGGGCCAATTCAGCAATGCGGCCTTGGCAAGCCATCCCTGGGCCCGCTGGAGCGAGGCGGAGCGGAGCCCCTGGCTGGAGGACAGCTGAGCTGCCTTAGGATTCGCTTAAGGATTGCCCAGGTTGTTCGTTGCTCGGCCTTTACGACCAAGACGGAGTGCTCCGCTGCTGTGGGCTGGATCAGGCCGAGTGCCTCGCCTACGCCGAGCTCTTTGCCCTGGGCGAGGGTGCCTTCAGCATTGAACCGCTGTTCGCGGCAGGGGAGTCGGGAGCTAGTCCTCGTCCCCAGGCAGGTTGCAGCAATTGAAGCCGTCGCGGCAGATCTTGCCGTGATCCATCGCCCAATTCAGCAGCGCCACGCGGTTCTTGGCGCCCGTTTTGGTGAAGACGTTGCTGACGTGGTTGTCCACGGTGCGTTTGCTGATCATCAGGTTCTCGCCAATCTCCTGATTGGTGAGGCCTTGGGCGACGAGTTGGATGATCTCCAGTTCGCGCTCGGAGAGGTCCATGGGGGAATGGCCGAGGCTGCTTCGATCAGTCATCCATGCCCCGAGACGCCTTGTCACTGTAGGCAGCCGATCCCATCTGGGCATGGCAGCGGTGGTTAATGATGGGCCCTGTTAAGCAAGGTTGTTTTGCGGCTACAGCAGGCGCTTGAGGCGGGCCAGTTTGCCCTGACGGCAGAGGTGATGCCCCCCCGTGGCGGGGAGATCAAGCGGACCCTTGAGCACGCAGCGTTGCTGAAGGACTGGGTGCACGCCGTGAACGTCACCGACGGCAGCCGCGCCGTCATGCGGATGAGCAGCCTGGCGGTCTGTCGGCTATTGCTGGACGCCGGTGTCGAGCCGGTCTGGCAGCAGGCTTGCCGGGACCGCAATCGCATTGGTCTGCAGGCCGATCTGCTGGGGGCCCATGCCCTGGGGATCAGAAACATCCTCTGTCTGACGGGGGACCCGGTTCGTGCGGGAGATCAACCGCAGGCCCGGCCGGTTAACGAGTTGGAGTCGGTGCGCTTGCTCAAGCAGGTGGCGGCCTTTAATCGCGGTGAGGATCCGGTGGATGGCCCCCTGCCGGATGGTCCAACGGACCTGTTCGCCGGTGCAGCGGCCGATCCGCAAAGCCCCAGTTGGAGCGGTCTGAGCAGCCGAATCCGCCGGAAGCAGCAGGCGGGGGCGCGATTTGTGCAGACCCAGATGGTGATGGACGAGGACTGCCTGAAGCGTTTCGTCGATGAGATCACCGCCCCCTTAGGACTGCCGGTACTGGCGGGGGTGTTTCTCCTGAAATCGGCGAAAAACGCCGCCTTCATTAACCGCGTCGTTCCCGGCGCCTGTATTCCTCAAGCGATCATTGATCGACTGGCCGCCGCGAGTAATCCAGCGGACGAGGGAATCACCATCGCGGCGGAACAGGTCCGTCGCTACGCCCAAACCTGTCAGGGCGTTCACCTGATGGCCGTGAAGGCAGAGGAGCGCATTCCCCTGATCCTGGAACGCGCGGGATTTAGCTCGCGCTACTGATCGCTAGGTCGGTGCCGAGCAGGTCGGCCATGGCCTTCTGTTGCGCAGAGGGCTTGGCGTAGTCCTGGCGGCGGGCGTCGGTGATCAACCAGTCCAGGGCTGCTTCTTGGAGATCGAAGTGGTCGCCATTGCGGTCAACGCAGTAACGACCAAAGACCAACTTCTCGACTAGACGAACGCCGGGTCCGATGCGGGAGTAGTCAAAGATGATCGAGTTATCGATCGTGGCGCCTTCGCAGATGTGGCAGCTCGGTCCGATCATTGCGGGGCCAATGATTGTGGCGCCGTCTTCGATCTTGGTCATGCCGCCGACGTAAATCGGTCCCTCGACATGGATCTTGTCCCAGTTGGCTGCCACGTTGAGGCCGGCATAGATGCCCGGACGGATTTCCTTGCCGGGGATTTGAACCTGGCGCACTTCGCCCTGCAGAACACTGCGGATGGCCTGCCAGTAGTCGGGGACTTTGCCGATATCGACCCACTCGAAGTCCATCGGCAGGGCGTAGAACGGTGCGCCGTTGGCGACCAGCTGGGGGAAGAGGTCAGAGCCGATGTCGAAGGGAACACCCTCGGGGACAAAATCGAGAACTTCCGGCTCGAAGATGTAGATGCCGGTGTTGATCGTGTCGCTGGCGGCTTCTTCCACAGAGGGCTTCTCTTGGAAGGAACGCACCCGGCCGTCGTCATCGGTGACCACGACGCCGTAGCTGCTGACCTGGTCCCGGGGAACGCGCTTGGTGATCAAGCTCGCCATCGCCCCTTTGGCCTTGTGGCGCTTCACGGCTTCGCTGAGATCGAGGTCGATCAGCGCGTCTCCGCAGAGCACCACGAAGGTGTCATCAAAGAAGTGCTGGAAGGTCTGAATCTTTTTGAGGCCACCGGCGGAGCCAACGGCATCACCAATCAGCTCGCCGTCTTCAATCCGTCCTTCAAAGCTGTAGGCGATTTCAACGCCAAAGCGTTGACCATCGCGGAAATAGTTCTCGATCTCCTCAGCCAGGTGGGAGACATTCACCATGATTTCGGTGAACCCGTGCTCCCGCAAAAGCTCCAGCAGAAACTCCATCACGGGTTTCTGAAGGATGGGGATCATCGGCTTCGGGATCGTGTGAGTAATGGGTCTCACACGGGTTCCCTTGCCCGCGGCCAGGATCATCGCCTTCATCGCGCCACCCTACGCAAAAGACTTAGGCCGCAATGGGTTCTCGAGCCGGCCCCCGAGCTGACCCCAGTTCAGAGGGCAGCGGCAGTTGCACCGATTCCCGCTCATCGAGCAGCCGCTTGAGTTGCAAGGGCCCGAACAAGCCGCCCTGCTGCTCCAATTCCACTTTTCCTTGGGAGCAGAGGAACAGCAGCGCCCAAAACACCCCCACCCGATCGCTGTCCAGATCCTCGGGTGCGACGGCAGCCCAGGCCTCCACGAGACCCTCAAAACCCGTCCACTCAAGGGATTGCGGCCACTGCAGCAGGAACTGGCTCAGGGCGGCGGTGGTTTCCGGCAGTTTCTCGCGGTGGGCGAGGGCGGCGACCTGCTCGATGGCGGCCCGGTCGCTGTAGCGGCGGCTGCGTTGGCGGTTGCGGACTTGTCCCTCTTCTTGCTCGAGGCGCTCGGCGATGTCCTCGAGTTGCCGGATCAGTTCGCCCAGGGTCACCGGGCGCTGCAGCGGTGGCGGGGCTACGGGGCGCCGCAGCAGATGGCGCTCCGGTTTGCGGGGGAGCTCCAGCCCAGGGGTGAGCAGCCAACCCTGCCCCTCGGCATCGAAGTCAAAGTCATACCCCTCGTCCAGTTCGGGTTCAGGGGGGAAGGTCTGGGCCTCGAGGACTTCCGCCTTCAGGCTGACCAGCACCGACGCGGCGAGGAAGGCTTCGCTGGTTTCGGCGAGGTCCTGTTCGTAGCTGCCGCCGCGTCCCTTATTGAGGGCCGCCACGAGCTTGGGCACTTCAATGCGCTGCCGCAGCTGATCGAGAAAGCCGTCGACGACAGCGATGACATCGACGTCCCAGGGGTCGAGATCACCCCGTTCGGCGGCGTCTTGCAACAGCCGGATCGCAAGCCTGGCGCCACCTTCGGCCACGGTTTCTTGCGGACTGGACTGAAGGTACCGGCTTGAAGCGGGTTAAGCCAGTGCTCAAGAGCGATCTGAGCCCATTCTTTTCATGGGCTTCTTGGTCAATCTTGCTCCCCTAGGCGTGCAATTAAGCGGCCTCGCCCTGGGCGGAGCTTTCGCCAGCGGCTGGGAGCAGGCCCAGCTGGGCATCCACGGTGGCGCGGTAGCGCTGCACGTCTTCCTCAAGCTCGCGAATGCGCACCTGTTGTGCTTCGTACTCGCCAGGATCGGTCTGGCTTTCGACCCGCTTAACCACACCGGTCCAGACGGCAAAGACCCAGGCGGCGGTTGCGCCGACACCGCCCACCACCAGCAGCAGTGCGGCGAGGGGCATGGTGGTGGTCAGCCCGGGCAGAAAGCGCACGGTGGTGGGCGCGGTGTTCTCCAGGGTGAACATCACCGTGGCCAGACCAAAACTGAAGATCAGCAGGAAGTTCAGCTGCTTCATGGCTGCGAGGGGCCGCTGTTGAGCTGTTTTGAGATTACGAAGATCTTGCAAGCGCAGCCGCTGAGAGGCTGCGCTTCGTAATGGCCCTAGCTCAGGGCTGGTGCCTGCAGGGGGGCCTGGCGAATCAGGCCAGCTCCGGCAGGAGCGGTCAGGGCCTTCATCGCACTCTCGTTTCGGGCCACCAACTGTTCCATAGAGGCCTTGTAGCTGTCGGTCATCAGGCGTGGGTAGAGGCCAATGCCGATGATCGGAACCAGCAGGCAACCGATGATGTAGATCTCCCGCGGCTCGGCATCCACCAGGTTGGTGTGGTCGACGAGCTCGGCCTTTTCCTTGCCGTAGAAGATCTCCCGCAACATCGAGAGCAGGTAGATCGGGGTGAGGATCACGCCGATGGCCGCCAGGCCATCCATGGCCACCCGGAAGGGAAGGGTGTAGGCGTCATCGGTGGCAAAGCCGACGAAGACCATCAGCTCGCTGACGAAGCCGCTCATCCCGGGCAGGGCCAAGGAAGCGAGGGAGCAGACCGTCCAGAGCGCAAACATCTTGCGCATCTTCTGGCCCACACCACCCATCTCGTCGAGCTGGAGGGTGTGGGTTCGGTCGTAGGTGGCACCCACCAGGAAGAACAGAGAGGCGCCGATCAGGCCGTGGCTGATCATCTGCAGCATCGCCCCGCTGGAGCCCAGCGCACTGAAACTGCCGATGCCGATCAGCACAAAGCCCATGTGGCTGATCGAGCTGTAGGCGATTTTGCGTTTGAGGTTGCGTTGGGCGAAGGAGGTCAGGGCGGCGTAAATGATGTTCACCACGCCCAGGACGACCAGTAGTGGCGCGAAGACCGCATGCCCATCTGGAAGGATCTGGCAGTTGAAACGCAGCAGGGCGTAGCCGCCCATCTTCAGCAGAATCCCGGCCAGCAGCATGTGGACCGGGGCCGTCGCTTCGCCGTGGGCATCCGGGAGCCAGGTATGCAGCGGAACGATGGGGAGCTTGACGCCAAAGGCGATCAGTAGGCCCGCATAGGCCAGGAGTTGGAACTTCAAGGAGAAGCCCTTGGCCATCAAGTCGCTGTATTCAAAGCTGGTGGTCCCGCCGTAGAAGGCCATGGCCAGGCCCGCCAGGAGGATGAACAGCGAACTGCCAGCGGTGTAAAGGATGAACTTGGTGGCGGCGTACTGGCGTTTTTTCCCACCCCAGATCGCCAAGAGCAGATAGACCGGCAGCAGCTCGAGCTCCCAGGCTAGGAAGAACAGCAGCATGTCCTGGACAGCGAAGACGGCGATCTGGCCGCCATCCATCGCCAGCAGCAGGAAATAGAACAGGCGGGGCTTGAAGCTCACGGGCCAGGCCGCCAGCACGGCCAGGGCCGTAATGAAGCTGGTCAGCAGGATCAGCGGCATGGAGATCCCGTCGGCTCCAACCGACCAGGAGAGCCCCACTTGCGGGAGCCAGCTGACCCGCTCCACCAATTGCAGATTCGGGTCGCTGGGGTCGTACCCCGTCAGATACGCCCCAACGGTGATCAAAAAGGTGATCAGGGCCACGCCCAGGGCAAACCAGCGGACCTGTTTGCCATCCCCCTTGTCAGGGATAAACGGAATGCAGAGGGCCGCTGCAATCGGGAACAGGATCGAGGCGCTGAGCCACGGGAATACCGAGCTGCTCGCCTGTTCCGTCGCTACGGCCAGGGTTGAGACGAAGTCCAGGATCACCGAAAGCGAATCGCTTTAGGCGGAGTGTAGAAATGCTCACCGTGACGCGCCCCTGGGAGTGGGCGATGTCACACAGAGCGTTGTGCGAAGGCCTCAGCCCAGGGCTCCGAAGAGCACCACCAGGGCGATCACCCCTCCGAAAACGATCAGCGCATAGAACTGCGCACGGCCGGTCTCGAAGTATTTGAGACCCTCTCCACTGCCCAGGGTGACCAGGCCGGTGAGGTTCACGACCCCATCAACCACCTTGGAATCCACCTCCAGCACCGAGCGCGCCAGTTTGCGGCTGCCCTGAACGAAGAGCTTGTCGTTGATGTCGTCCAGGTACCACTTGTTCGCCAGGAAGGCATTGATGCTGGGGAAACGACCGGCCACTGCAGTCGCCAGGTCCAGCTTGCGCAGGGCGTATGCCAGGACGGCCACGCTGATGCCGATCACCGAGATCGTCACGGAGGCTCCGGCTAAGGGCAGGAATTCAGACCAGCTGAAGTGTTCTGCCACCTCGGCGGCTTCCTGGGGATCGAGGAGGGTGCCGAACCGGCTGTTCCAGGGCACACCCAAGAGACCCACCAAGACCGAGGGGACCGCCAGGACGGCCAAGGGCATGGCCATCTGCCAGCCGGATTCATGGGGATGATCGGCGTGGGCATGGTGTTCGCCATGCTCCTCACCGTGCTCGTCCGCGCCTTTGCCGGCAGCGGCCATCAGCTGGGCTTGCATCGCCTTGTCGTTGCCGCGGAACTCCCCTTCAAAGGTCAGGAAGTAGAGCCGGAACATATAGAAGGCGGTCATCCCGGCGGTGACAAAGCCCGCGGCCCAGAGGATCGGGAAGCTGCCAAAGGCTTGGCCGAGGATTTCGTCCTTGCTCCAGAAACCAGCCAGGGGCGGGATGCCGCTGATGGCCAGGCAGCCAATAAAGAAGGTGCTGCTGGTGACGGGCATGTACTTGCGCAGCCCGCCCATCAAACGCATGTCCTGGGCCAGGACCGCCTCGTGGCCAACCACCTCTTCCATGGCGTGGATCACTGAGCCAGAGCCCAGGAAGAGCATGGCCTTAAAGAAGGCGTGGGTCACCAGGTGGAACATGCCCGCCACCGGGGCGCCACAACCCATGGCCAGCATCATGTAGCCCAGTTGGCTGACGGTGCTGTAGGCCAGGCCCTTCTTCAGATCCATCTGGGTCAGGGCGATCGAGGCCCCCAGGAAGAGGGTGATCGTGCCGATCACGGCCACTACGACCTGCACCTCAGGGAAGGGCACGTAGACCGGTTGCAGGCGCGCCACCAGGAAGACACCCGCCGCCACCATCGTGGCGGCATGGATCAGGGCTGAGATGGGGGTTGGGCCCTCCATCGCGTCCGGCAGCCAAACGTGCAGTGGGAACTGGGCCGACTTGGCCATCGGACCCATGAAGACCAGCAGGCACAGCAGGATCGCGATGCCGTTGGAGACGCTGCCGGCGCTGATGGCCTCTTGCAGGCGCACCCCGATCTCTTCAAAGCCGAAGCTGCCGGTGGCCCAGAACAGGCCGAGGATGCCCAGCAGCAGGCCGAAGTCACCGACGCGGTTTACCACAAAGGCTTTCTGGGCGGCATTGGCGGCGCCATCGCGGTCGTACCAGAAGCCCACCAGCAAGTAGGAGCACATGCCCACCAGCTCCCAGAAGACATAGATCTGGAGCAGGTTGGGACTGATCACCAGGCCCAGCATCGAGCTGCTGAAGAGGGCGAGGTAGGTGAAAAAGCGGACATAGCCCTTGTCGTGGGCCATGTAGCCATCGGAGTAGATCATCACCAGCACGGCGATGGTCGTCACCAGCGAGAGCATGACGGCGCCGAGCGCGTCGACGCGGAAGCCCATCTCCAGGGTGAAGGCCCCGGCGCTGGCCCAGTCGAAGAGCACCTCCGTGGCGCCCGCGCCCGACAGCTGCTGGGCGAGAACGGCGTAACTCAAGACCGCCGCGGCTCCGACACAGCTGATCAACAGCAGTGCTACCGGTTTGCGCAGGCGGTTGACCGTGCGGTTAAAGCTGATCAACCCCAGGCCAACGATCGCGGCCCCGATCAGCGGGAGCACCGGGATGAGCCAGGCGAGTTCGGCGGGCGACGGCATCCGGCACTCAGGGAATCAGGGCGAGTGTAGGCAGCCCCGCGGGCGCTTATCCCAGCCAGTGCGCGAGCCCTAATCGACTGAAGCCTGTCGCGGCCAGCCCGATGTAGCGGTGGGCCCACCAGAAGACGCCAACGGCGATGGCGATGCCCAGTTGGGCGGGCCTGAGGAATTCAGCGGCCACCAGCTGTTGACGTCCATCCAGCACCGCGCGGAAGGGAACGATGGAGGTGCTGGCCCTGAGCTCCTCAAAGGCTTCGCCAAAACGGTTGCTGAGACGGCGATCACCGTTCCAAACGGCAAAGAGATGGTGGGCAATCAAGCCAAGGCAGGTCGCGACCATGAAGCTGCTGCCAACCCAAAGCAGATGGGTGCAGCACCAGAGGATCTGGCCAATGGCCTGGGGGTGGCGGCTGATGCGAATGATGCCGGTGGCGTACATGCGCACCTGGGGCTTGAGAACCGCCGGGATCTCCAGCAGGTTGTAGGTCGCTGGGTAGAGGAAGAGAAAGGAGATGGCTGTTCCGACCCAGACCAGGGGCACGATCCAGGGCTGGTCCTGGAGATTCCAAAGCCGGATCCCGTCGTAGCGGTGGGCCAGGAAGTAACCGATCACCACCACGGCAGAGGGAATGCTGACGGCGGCAAACAACAGCCGCCAGGCCCGCTCACCAATGCGCTCAGCCCCCCAGTACCGCAGAGAGGCCCCGCCGCTGTGGATGACAGCGAAGACCAGGAGTAGAGCCAGCATCACCAGGCTGCTGTGGTGGAGGTGGCTGGCGCTGCTCAAGGCTCGGGGTTGCTTCAGAACCAGCGGATTCTGGCCAAGCGCATGAACCCGCTGTTCGATCGACCTAGAGTTTTGATCCCCCCGCTGAACCGCAGCGCCCTGCATGGCTGATCTGCCGTTCACTCTTGATCAGCTGCGCATCCTGCGGGCGATCGCCAGCGAGGGCAGCTTTAAAAAGGCCGCCGACAGCCTCTACGTCACCCAGCCGGCGGTCTCCCTGCAAATCCAAAACCTGGAGAAGCAGCTCAATGTCTCCCTGTTTGACCGGGGGGGACGCAAGGCCCAGTTGACCGAGGCCGGTCATCTGCTGCTGAGCTACTGCGACCGGATCCTGAGTCAGTGCCAAGAGGCCTGTCGCGCCCTGGATGACCTCCACAACCTCAAGGGCGGCTCCTTGATTGTTGGTGCAAGCCAGACCACCGGCACCTATTTGATGCCGCGGATGATCGGTCTATTCCGCCAGAAATACCCCGAGGTGGCGGTTCAGTTGCAGGTGCACAGCACCCGCCGCACCGGCTGGAGCGTGGCCAACGGCCAGATCGACCTGGCGATCATCGGCGGCGAGCTGCCCAGCGAGCTCAATGAACTGCTGCAGGTCATCCCCTATGCCAGCGATGAGCTGGCCCTGGTGCTTCCCACCAAGCACCCCTTGGCCCGATTGCCGGAGCTCAGTAAGGACGACCTGTACAGGTTGGGCTTTGTCTCCCTGGATGCCCAGTCGACCACGCGCAAGATGGTGGACCAACTGCTGGCGCGCTCGGGCTTGGATGTCTCGCGCCTGAAGATTGAGATGGAGCTCAACTCGTTTGAGGCCATCAAGAACGCCGTGCAGAGCGGACTGGGTGCTGCCTTCCTGCCGGTGGTTTCGATCGAGCGGGAACTGGCGGCGGGCAACCTGCACCGTCCCGCCTTGGCGGATCTCTCCGTGCGCCGGCAGCTCAAGTTGATCACCCATCCGGCGCGCTACTGCTCGCGGGCCGCCGATGCCTTCCGCAAGGAAATCCTGCCGGTCTTTGCCAGCCCCGATAGCCCCCTGCGCCGGCCCATGCCGGAACCAGTCGAGGCCTAAGCGGCCTCAGAACTGGTCGGCTTCAGGGGAGATGCCGGCGGCGTCATCGGCAACGCCCTTGGTGATGAATTTGTTCTCCGTGATGTCCGTCTGATAGACGCAGCGCACGATCGGCTGGTCTTTCACCGAGCCGATGTAGGCGAAGGTGTTCATCCGCTGTTTGCACTGGCGCATCTGCTCAGCGGTGACGGCCCCTTCCTTCTGCAGGACGCTCCAGTTCTCCCGTCGAATCACGCAGCCCGGCCGCAGTGCCGGTTGGGTGACGAAGCTCGAGCTGGGGTTCATGGTCGTGTACAGCTCGATGTCCATCACGAAGGCACTGGCGCCCCACTGCCGGCAGAACTCCGGATCGGGGACGGCCATGTCCAGCTGCTGGGAGCTGGCGATGTTGCCCTGGTCCCCTTGGGTGTTGCTGGAGATGCCAGTCCCGATGCCGATGCCGACCACCAGGACACCACCGAGCACGGCCACCGTGCCCACGTTGAACTGAAAGCCCCCGCCACCACCAGGGGCGCCACCACCACCTGAGCCAGGTCCCCGGGGCCGGCCGCCACCGCGGCGCGGGTCCCCATAGCTCTCACGGCCGTAACCCTCGTCGTAGCTGCTGCGGCCGTAGCGGGAGCGGGTCATGGCTGCTCGGGGCTTTGGGGAAGACCCATCGAGTAGTTCAGGACTCGGCAGTCGGGGTTGTAGCTGAGCTGACCGGCCTGGAGCAGGGTGCGGATGGTTCCTTCGAGCTCCGATCCGATCCGGCGCAGGTTGTAGTCGTTGAGATCGTTTCCGGCGTTGGCCTGCACGAGTTCTTGGAAGCGCTGCTGCACGACCTCTTGGGCCGCCGTGTTCCAGAGAAATTCGTTGTCCGGATCCAGGTCCAGGGTGAGCTGCTGATCGTCAGGGACCAGTTGACCGTTCTCCACCCGTGCCGTGAAGAGGCGCACGTGGCGAGTGGTGGATTTGATCAGGGTGTCGGCCATGGCGAGGCAATCTGCTGACCGGCGAACCCGAAGGCCGGCGTCAAGACTTTAAGAAGCGCCTGGCGGGTCTGGTCAAGCCGGCTTGGGACTGGAGGGACTCAGCCCTGGGCACGGGCCCTTTAAGGTTGCGTGCTGATTCCCTGTTTTTCATGCGCGTCGCCATTGCTGGTGCTGGCTTGGCCGGGTTGGCCTGTGCCAAGTACCTCTGCGACGCCGGACACACCCCTGTGGTGGTGGAAGCCCGCGATGTCCTGGGCGGCAAGGTGGCCGCCTGGCAGGACGATGAGGGTGATTGGTATGAGACCGGTCTGCACATCTTCTTTGGTGCCTACCGGAATATGCGTCAGCTCTTCAAGGAGCTGAACATCGAGGACCGGCTCCAATGGAAGAGCCACTCGATGATCTTCAACCAAAAGGAGACTCCGGGGACCTACAGCCGCTTCGATTTTCCGGATATCCCCGCTCCGCTCAACGGCGTGGCCGCCATCTTGGGCAACAACGACATGTTGTCCTGGCCCGAGAAGATCTCCTTCGGCATGGGCCTGGTGCCGGCGATGTTGCGCGGGCAGCAGTACGTCGAAGAGTGCGACCAGTACTCCTGGACCGAGTGGCTACGGATCCACAACATCCCTGAGCGGGTGAACGATGAGGTCTTCATCGCCATGGCGAAGGCGCTGAACTTCATCGATCCCGACGAGATCTCCAGCACGGTTGTGCTGACGGCTCTGAATCGCTTCCTGCAGGAAAGCGACGGATCCAAGATGGCCTTCCTCGATGGCAACCCTCCCCAGCGACTCTGTCAGCCGATCGTCGATTACGTCACGGCCCGGGGCGGTGAGGTGCACCTCGATTCCCCCCTGCGGGAGATCGAACTCAATGCCGATGGCAGCGTCAGCGGCTTCCGCATCGGTGGCATCAAGGGCAAGGAGGGCTTCACCCTCGAGGCCGATGCCTATGTCAGTGCCCTGTCGGTCGATCCCTTCAAGCTGCTCCTGCCGGAGCCTTGGAAGCAGATGCCCTACTTCCAGAAGCTGGATGGCCTCAATGGCGTCCCGGTGATCAACATCCACCTCTGGTTTGACCGCAAGCTCACGGACATCGACCACCTGCTCTTCAGCCGTAGCCCTCTGTTGAGTGTCTATGCCGACATGAGCAACACCTGTAAGGAGTACGAGGATCCCAACCGCTCGATGCTCGAGCTGGTGTTTGCTCCGGCCAAGGATTGGATCGGCCGCAGTGATGAGGAGATCGTGGCGGCCACCATGGAGGAGCTGAAGCGTCTCTTCCCGATCCACTTCACCGGCGACGACCAGGCTAAGCTGCGCAAGTCCATCGTGGTCAAGACCCCGCTGTCGGTCTACAAGACCGTTCCCGGTTGCCAGAAACTGCGTCCGGATCAGACCTCGCCGATCCCGAACTTCTTCCTGGCCGGTGACTACACCATGCAGCGCTACCTGGCTTCGATGGAAGGTGCGGTCCTGAGCGGGAAGCTCTGCGCCCAGGCGGTCAGCCAGGCCAAAGCAGCAGTGGCTGCTTGATGGCGGCAGTGACAGCAACGGCTGATCTCTCCACCATTCCTTCCCTCGAGGAAGCCTTTGAAGCCTGCCGCCAGGAAACGGCGGAGTGGGCCAAGACCTTCTATTTGGGCACCCTGCTGATGCCCCCGGCCAAGCGCCGGGCCATCTGGGCGATTTACGTCTGGTGCCGGCGCACCGACGAGCTGATGGACAGCCCTGAGGCCATGGCTCGTCCGGTCGCTGAGTTGGCAGAACGCCTGGATCGTTGGGAGGAGCGCACCCGGGCGTTCTTCAAGGGCGAAATCCAGGATGGCCTCGATCGCGTCATGGTGGACACCCTCGAGCGCTATCCCCAGCCGCTCCAGCCCTATCTGGACATGATCGAGGGGATGCGGATGGATCTGACGACGACGCGCTACGCGACCTTCGACGACCTCAAGCTCTATTGCTACCGCGTTGCAGGCACCGTCGGTCTGATGACGCAGGAGGTGATGGGCGTTGATCCGGCCTACACCTCCGCGCCTTGGAGTGATCCCCCGGACACCAGTGATGCGGCCGTTGCCTTGGGCATCGCCAACCAGCTGACGAACATTCTTCGGGATGTGGGTGAAGACCGGGGCCGCGGTCGGATCTACCTGCCCCAAGAGGATCTGCAGCGCTTTGGCTACAGCGAGGAGGAGTTGATGGCTGGAACCCTCAACGACAGTTGGCGTGAGCTGATGCGCTTCCAGGTGGACCGTGCCCGTGAGTGGTTCGCCCGCTCAGAAGCCGGTGTGCGTTGGCTCGCTCCAGATGCCCGTTGGCCGGTCTGGGCTTCGTTGCGCCTCTACCGCGGCATCTTGGATGTCATCGAAGAGCTCGATTACGACGTCTTCAACCACCGCGCCTATGTGCCCCGCACGGGCAAGTTCCTGGACCTGCCCAAATCGTTTGTGATTGCTCAGGCGCGCTGAGCGTCTTCCCAGCCCAACTTGAGCCAACGGCACAAGATTGGATTGACCCGCTCGGGGGCTTCATCGTGGGGGCAGTGCCCGAGTCCTGGTAGGACCTCGAGGTCCTGCACACAGGCGAACGTCTGCTTCCAGCGCCGGGCTTCCTCTAACGGCTCCCAGGGGTCTGCCTCGCCCCAGAGCATCCGCACCGGCACGTTGAGTCGCTCGAGCAGCTGCGGCGCCAGCCAGTCATCGAACAGATTGACGAAGCCCCTGAAGCTCTCCGTGGCTCCTGGCTCCTGGCTGGGTTTCAGCAGCAGTTCGACCAGCTCGTCGTCGACGTTGCCGCCGCTCGGATAGGCCTGTTTCAGCACCGCGCGTACCGCACCTGCCCGAGCGAAGAAGCGGAAGAGGTTGCTGACGATCCAGCGCTGCCGGACCAGCGCCATCACCAGCGGTCTGGAGAGTTGAGCGCCGATGGGTTGTTCCGGTAGACGTTTCAGGTCGAGCTCTCGCTCGGCGCAGTCGATCAGCACCACCTGGGACGGGGGCTGACCACCCTCTGAGAGCATCCGGGCGGCATTGAGGCAGACGACACCACCGATGGAGTTGCCGATCAGCTGCAGGCTGACCGGTCCCTCGGCAGCGATGACCTCCCTCGAGAAATCCACCAGTTGCTGGGCCCACAGATCGAAGCCATAGCGCACACTGCCGTCAGTTTCGGGCTCGTTTTCCAGGCGCGAGACGGGCTTGCTGCTGCCGCCAAACCCCAGGAGATCAATCGCATAGACGGGGCTGTCTGCGGCGAGGGCGCTGAGGTTGTGCCGCCAATGCCCCTTGGAGGCGCCAAACCCATGAACACAAAGAACGGCTCGACCGCAGGCGGTTGAGCCGTTCTGGGAGGGGATTCGGGTGTAGCTGATCTGATGGCCTTTCCAGCTCCAGATCAGCTCATCCATCTCAATCAGACCGCAGCCTTTTGGTTGTCCAGCAGACCCTTGAGCTTGGCCAGTTCGCCAGCCCAGCGGGGGTCGGGAGCACCCTCTTCCACGTTGTCGCGGTGGACGACCTTGTTGACGGCCTTGCGGGCCACGGCGGGGCCAGCGCCGCCGCCGGGACGGCGATCGTTGCCACCACGGCGGTCGTCGCGGCGCTCGGAGCGCTCGATGCGGAGGGCATTACCGCCGAACTCACGGCCGTTGAGCTGCTCGATCACGGCGTCAGCGACCTTCTCGTCATTGACGTTGGCGAAACCGAAACCGCGGCCAGCGCCGGTTTCACGGTCCTGAACAGCCTTGAAGCGGACGCCTTCACCAACGCTGGAGAACAGAGCCTCGAGCTCCTTGTTATCGAAGCTCTGGGGCAGGTTGCCAACGTAAAGACGAACGCTCATGGGACGAGAGAGAGAAGAAAAAGGTTTTGGTTCTGGCTGGTCGGGGGTGAATCACGAAGCGGCTGCACTGAACCCGACAGCGGAGTTCAATCGGCGACCTACGGCGTAATGCTGTGCCCTAACTGGCTGAATTCAGGTCGTTGATAACGCCTTTCACTGTGAAGTTAATCACGGCGGGTGTCCCTCTCCAGCCATTGGCGCGCACGTTCGAGGGCTTCCGCTGTGCCATCAAGGCGGCCAAAGGCCTGCTCCAGCATCAAGAACTGCAGTAGGGATCCCAGTTGGGGAGAGGCTTTCAGGCCTAATTCCTGCTGCAGTTGATCGCCATTGATAGCCGCTCTTGGATGAAAAAGCCGGTCCTCAGGGTCCCGCCAGCGCCGCAGCCAGGCCGTGGCCGCTGGGGCGGGCCAGTGCAGCAGCAGGGCTGGCAGATCGCTGCTGAGGTCGCGGTGGAGTTGCAGTCGCTCCGCTTCCTCGAGGGCCTCGGCGTGTTCCGCGGGGTTTTGGGCCCCCAGCCGCTGCTGCCAATGGCGCAGGCGCTGCACCCGCTGTTGCAGCTTGCGGCTGCTCTTGAGCTGCTGCAGGCCTGGGCCATCCAGAACCGCGGCCATGCGAGCCAACGGCAAGGCCTCTTGGCTCTCCTGGTCGCTGAGGCCCCTGCTTGAGGCCTGCTCGGCCGTGAGCGGCGTCAGGGGAGCCAGGGCAGGGCAGGGGGCCAGCAGCCCCCAATCCAGGCAGCGCTGCAGTCCCTGCTGCCCCTGGGGGCTTTGGCAGAGCTTCTCCAGTTCCGCCAGGACGCGCTCCCCGGCCACGCTGCTGAGGCGCTCCCTGTGCCGCTGAATCCAACCCGCGGTGGTCTCATCCAGCTCAAACTCCAGCTCGCTCGCCAGGCGGACCCCCCGCAGCAGGCGTAGGGGGTCATCCAGCAGGTTGCGTTCCGCTAGGGCCACCAGCCGACGGCGCTGCAGATGCTCCAGGCCCCCATGGGGGTCCACCAGCTGGTCCCGTTGGGCCAGCGGCAGGGCCATGGCATTGACGCTGTAGTCCCGTCGCTGCAGGTCGTCAGCGAGGCTCTGGCCTTCGCGGCGCGCTAGATCCACGCTCCAGCCGCGGATCACCAGCCGTCCGATGTCACGCTCGGCGTCCAGTACCACAGGACTGCCGCCAAAGCGCTTGCTGAGCGTCTTGCAGAGGGCGATGGCGCCGTCCGCCACCACCAGGTCGAGGTCGGGGGCTGGCCCCAGTCGGTTCAGCAGGGCATCGCGGACCGCTCCCCCCACCAAGGCGGCATCGGCGGGAAAGGCGGAGAGGGGGACCGGCCAGTCCTCAGCGCGCAGGACACTCCAGGCCACTGCCGCTGCAGAACCGCCAGAGCCGGGCACAATGAGCCCATCTGCGCTGACGCTGGAGATGTGCATCTGCGTGGACTGCCGCTGGGTCGACCAGTGCCAGGCCTACCACGCAGTGGAGCGTCAGCACGGCGCTGCCCATCTCTGCGCAGCGCCGCAGTTCATCCCCAGCGAACCCAAGATTCACGTTCAGGTCAGGGAGCTGGGCTCCACGGACGTGGGCGTTGAGTGGGACGTGCGCGCTTGCGGCAGTTTTGAGCTCGAGCGGGGCCGCTGGCAGCGGCTCTGTCCTGGGGAGTTACTGCCCACATGAGCGAACCCTCCTTGCTGCTGGCGTTGCACAGCTCAAGCGAAACCCTGGGGGTCGGTCTCTGCGATCTCCAGCAGGAGGGCGCGCCTCCCCAATGCGCCAGCTTCCCTTTGGGGCGTCAGCTCTCCAATGCCTTGCTCCCCTGCGTGGAGGAGCTGCTGCCCGCCGAGCGTTGGCCTCAGTTGGCTCGGATTGTGGTCGCTACCGGTCCCGGAGGCTTTACCGGAACACGCCTCACTGTGGTCCTGGCGCGCACCTTGGCCCAGCAGCTGCAGATTCCCCTGCACGGTTTCAGCAGCTTTTTGCTGATCGCACGTCGCCTGGCGGCGTCCGGGGCCTTGCAGCCGGATCAGCCCCAGTTCTGGTTGCAGCAAACCCTGCCGCGCCGGGGGATTGTGGCGGGGGCCTACCGCTTGGATGCCTCAGCCTTGGGGGGGATCGACGAATGCGTGGAACCGCGTCTGTTTAAGCCCGATGAGGCCGGGCCGGGCGGCGTCGAGGCCCACGTTGAGGCGGAGGCCGATGTGCTGCAGCTGCTGACCCTGGGGCGGCTGGCCCATGCAGCGGCAATGCCCGGGCCCTGGAGCACGGTGCTGCCGCTCTATCCCACCAGCCCGGTGGAGGGCGGATGACCCAGGCCCAGCGTCAGACCGAATCCCGGCCCCGCAGGAGGCGCCGTCGCCCCCGTCGCCGCGGCAGGGCTCGGCGCCTGTTGCTGCTGGCGGCCTTGTGCGCGGTTGCTTGGAGTAGCCGAGGACTGGTCTTCCCGGCGCTGCCCCCACCCCAGTTGGTGCTGGTGCTCGGCGGCGATGTGGAGCGGGAGCGGGTTGGGGCCGAGGTCGCCAAGCGCGATGGCCTGCCGGTGATGGTCAGCGGCGGCAGCAACCCGGAGTACGCCCACTGGTTATTCCGCGGTCGCGGCCTCGATGACACGCGAGTCCTGCTGGATTACCGGGCCACCGACACCCTGAGCAACTTCACCTCTGTGGTGGATGACCTCAAGCGCTCCAAGATCCGCCATGTGGTCCTGGTGACCAGCAGTGATCACATGGACCGGGCCCTGATGGTGGGACGCGTTGTGGCGGGGAGCCGCGGGATCGGGCTGACGCCGTTGGCCGTGCCCTGCGGTGAGCGCTGTGTCCCCGAGGACTGGCGCAAGGTCTGGGGTGATGGGCTCAGGGCGGCCCTCTGGGTGGTCAGTGGCCGGGACCTTAGGGACTGGGCGGCAGAGCGTTTTGGTCCGCTGCTGGAGGAAGTGCGGGGTCGCTGATCAGGCCTTGATCCAGCAGGGCATTGATCTGGGCCTGGCAGGCGGCTGTCGCTTGATCGAGATCCGCCCGCTTACGGCTGGCCGGCGGCGGGATCGGCGTGCCAATGCGGATGTGGACGGGTAGCAGGCGCGCCGTGCGCGAGCCGGTGCCCAGGGCGCGGTGACTGTTGATGATCGCGACGGGCAGCAGGGGGACGCCGGCGCGGGCGGCCAGTAGGGCCGCACCGGGCTGGGGGTTGTTCACCCGGCCGTCGGCCTGGCGGGTGCCATCAATAAAAACGCCGGTGGCCCAGCCCTGATCGAGGCGATCGGTGGCGGTGCGGATGGCTTCGCGGTCGCTGGCGCCGCGGGAGACCGGATAGGCCCCGCAGGCGCGGATAATCGGTCCCAGCAGTGGAATCTTGAACAGTTCCGCCTTGGCCATGAAGGCCACGGGTCGCCCCAGGGCATGTCCGAGCAGGGGCGGATCGAGGTGTGAGCCGTGGTTGGCCACCACCACCAGGGCGCCTTCCATCGGCACATGGGCGTTGCCGGCGGTGCGCCCGCGGAAGAGCAGCCGGTAGATCGGGAACACCAGCAGATAGCTCACCAGGCGGTAGGTGAGGCTCGGCCGCGGGGTGCGAATCAGGGCCGGTGGTTCGGCGGGTTTGCGGCGGCGGAGGACGCGTTTGACCGCCTTGACGGGGCGGTTCACAGCCCCAGGTCGGCGGCGGTGGCGATCTGCGCGTTGATGATGCCTTCGGTGCTGCGTTTGATCAGGCCGCTGAGGACGTTTCCAGGTCCGATTTCAACGGCAGTGCTGATGCCGGCGGCGGTCATGGCCTCCATCGTTTCGCGCCAGCGCACCCCTGTGGTCATCTGGCTGCGCAGGCGTGCCTTGAGCGCCGCACCGCTGGTCTCAGGGGTGGGGTCGGTGTTGCTCAGGACCGGGATCGAGGCATCGGCGAAGCTGACCTCCTCCAGGGTGGCGGCGAAAGCCGAGGCGGCCTGCTCCATGAAGGGGGAGTGGAAGGCGCCACTGACCGCGAGGGGAATCGCCCGCTTGCACTTCAGCTGGCTGCTGACGCTGTTGACGGCCTCAGGGCTGCCCGAGAGGACCACCTGGGCACTGCTGTTGTCGTTGGCAATCACCACGCCTTCGGTGGCATTGACCAGGGCTTCGAGTTCGCCGCGGTCAAAGCCCATGACGGCGGTCATCGCGCCGCCGCCGGCGGCGGCCATCAGCTCGCTGCGGGTCTTCATCAGCTGGATACCCGTTGCGGCATCGAACACGCCGGCTGCATAGAGGGCCACCAGTTCGCCGAGGCTGTGGCCAGCCACCAGGTTGGCGCTGCGGCCCTGGGCCTTCAGGCCATCCACCAGCAGGCTTTCCACCACAAACAGGGCGGGCTGGGTGTTGCGGGTGTCGCCTAGATCGCTGAGCTCGCCCTCGGCTTCGCCGTTGCAGATCGCCAGTAGGTCGCGGCCCAGCAGGGTGGATGCGGCCTCAAAACGCTCCTTGGCTCCGGGGAGTTCCAGGACCCCCGCGGCCATGCCCACCTTCTGAGAGCCCTGTCCAGGGAAAACCCAGGCGTTACCCATGGCCGCGCATTGAAGTGACCGGGGGAGCCTACGCGGGGCCCTTCCAGCGCAACAGGGCTCCGCCCCAGCTCAGTCCAGCGCCAAAGCCACTGCTGGCGATCAGGTCACCGGGTTGAACGCGGCCATCCTTGACCGCCTCGTCGAGCATCAGGGGAATGGTGGCGGCAGAGGTGTTGCCGTAGTCGCTCAGGTTGCTGAGCACCCGCTCGTGGGGAATTTTGAAGCGATCGGCCACCGCATCGAGGATGCGCTGGTTGGCCTGGTGCAGCAGCAGCCAGTTGAGTTCCTCCGCTTTGGTTCCGGTGTCCTCCAGTAGCTCCTTCAGGACGGCGGGGACTTCGCGCACGGCGAACTTGTAGACCTCCTGGCCGTTCATCCGCAGGGGCTCAAAGCCACCCTGCTGGGCACTGACCCCGTCGAGAACCGGGTGGTGGCTGTCGGTCTGAGCGAGGGTCAGGCAG
This sequence comes from Synechococcus sp. CB0205, assembly GCF_000179255.1. Classification (NCBI taxonomy): domain Bacteria; kingdom Bacillati; phylum Cyanobacteriota; class Cyanophyceae; order Synechococcales; family Synechococcaceae; genus Synechococcus; species Synechococcus sp. CB0205. Next base: position 11,445 of record NZ_ADXM01000013.1, on the reverse strand, counting down.
CCATTGCGACTGCCATCGGAGCGCATCTGGAAGCCCAGCAGGCCGTCCTGGTCGGCGGGGCAGGCTTCGACGGCCACGGCAGCGGCGGCATCACCGAAGAGCACGCAGGTGGTGCGGTCGTCCCAGTCCACCCAGCGGCTGAGCTGATCGGCGCCGATCACCAGGGCCCGGCGCATGGCACCGCTGCGCAGGTATTGGCCGGCCGTGATAAGGGCAAAGAGGAAGCCACTGCAGGCGGCGGTGAGGTCAAAGGCCACCGCGTTTTTGGCGCCGAGGGCACCTTGCACTCGGGGGGCTGTGCCAAAGAGATCGTCGGGGCTGGAGGTGGCCATCAGGATCAGGTCCAGCTCCTCCGGTTGCCAACCGGCATGCTCCAGGGCGGCCTCAGCTGCGCGCGTCGCAATGACGGTCAGGGGTTCATCGGCATTGCAGATGCGCCGGGCACCGATGCCCGTGCGGGTGCGGATCCACTCGTCGCTGGTGTCGACTCGGGTGCTGAGTTGTTCGTTGCTAACCCGGTTCACTGGCACAGCACTGCCGCACCCCACCAGGGCCATGCCCCAGGGGGTCCCGGCTTTGGCAGCGCTGGTCATATGGCCTGGCCCGAGACGGTGGGGGTCAGTCAACCACAGGCAATGGTTTCGTTTTCGGCTTCGCTGAGGCGGTGCAGGTCGTCCATCACGCCGTGGTTTGCAGCGGAATGGGCGATGCGCAGGGCGCTGACCACCGAGAGCGCTTTGCTGCTGCCGTGGCCGATGACGCAGACCCCATTGACCCCGAGGAGCAGTGCGCCGCCGTGTTCAGCATGGTCGAGGCGTTTCTTGATCCGCCGCAGGTTGCTCATCAAGAAGGCGGAGCCGACCTTGCCGCGGCGGCCGCGGGGGAGTTCGGCCTTGAGCACATCCAACAGAACACTGCCCACGCTCTCCAGGAACTTCAGCAGCACGTTGCCGGTGAAGCCGTCGCAGACGACCACATCAAAGTCACCGGAGAGGACGTCGCGGCCCTCGCAGTTACCGGCAAAGCGGAAGCGGGTTTCAGCCGTCATTAGGGGATAGGTCTTGAGGGCCTGGTCGTTGCCCTTGCACTCCTCCTCGCCGATGTTCAGCAGGCCGATGCGGGGCTCTTGGACCTGCAGGACATCGCGGCTGTAGATGTTCCCCAGGAGAGCCCACTGGTGCAGGTAGCTGGGCTTGGCGTCCATGTTGGCGCCGACATCGAGCACCAGCACCTGCTGAGCGGGATCTTTGGTGGGGAAGAGGGCGCCAATGGCGGGGCGATCGATGCCCTTGAGCCGTCCCAGCCGGAAGATGGCTGAGGCCATCACCGCCCCGGAGTTGCCGGCGGAGTAGACGGCCGTGGCCTCTCCAGCCTTCACTAGATCCATGGCCATGTTGATGCTGGCGTCACGCTTCTTGCGCACCACCGTGGCTTCTTCGTTCATGCCCACCGAAGGGCCACTGGGCACCAGTTCAAGCAGGCCCTTTTGTTGCGCTTCGCTCAGTTCCTCGCCCAGCTCGAGTTCGGCAACGGCCGCCTCCACAGCGGCGGTTTCAGCCACGAACTTCACCCGTACGGGCAGCAGGCGGACAGCCCGCAGGCAGCCTTCGAGAATCGGACCGGGGGCGTAGTCGCCGCCCATGCCATCGACGGCTACCCAGAGCCGATCGGCATCGTTGATGGCTTCGCCATCCACACCACCCACGCCTTGCTGCAGGCGCCGGAGGGGGTCAAAGACCAGGGGCTGCAGCACCGTATTGGCGGCTGCACCGGCCGCTCCAGCCGCCGTTCCCGCCGTGGTGACGACGGAGCCCGCCATCGAGCCCGCTGCCGTGCCGGCTGCGGAGGCTGAACCCACCAAGCTGGTGACGGCCGCATTGCGGCGATACCAAATCACCAGCCGCCGTATGGCTTTCGGGCGGTTTCGGCGGTTTGAGGCGCCTTGGCCCGTCGCGTCAGTTGGATTCTGGGGCAACGGCTTCAACGATGCGTTGGAACAGATAGCCGGTGCCGCGAGCCGTGAGGATCAGCTCGGGGTTAGCCGGATCGTCTTCCAGTTTGGAGCGCAGCCGGGAGATATGAACATCCACCACCCGGGTATCGACATGGCGCTCGGGGGTATAGCCCCAGACCTCCTTGAGGATTTCGCCGCGGCTGAAGGGTTCGCCGCTGCGGCCCACCAGCAGCTCCAGCAGGCTGAATTCCATGCCGGTCAGGCGAATGCGCTCATCGCCGCGGAACACCTGACGCTTATTGGTGTCAATCCGGATTTCGTTGATCTGGATGACGCCTGAATTGGGGATCCCGGCAGCCCCCTCCTTGCCGATTCGGCGCAGCACGCAGCGGATGCGGGCTTCGAGCTCCTTGGGGCTGAAGGGTTTGACGACGTAGTCGTCGGCACCGAGCTCGAGGCCGGTGATGCGGTCGGCCACGTCCCCGAGGGCCGTCAACATCACGATCGGAACGTCGGATTCCTTGCGCAGTTCCTGGCAGACGCCGTAGCCGTCCAGCTTGGGCATCATCACGTCCAGCACCACTAGGTCCGGGTTGGTGTTGCGGAAGGCCTCCAGTGCCTCTTGGCCGTCGCAGGCGGTGACCACCTGGTAGCCAATCATCGAGAGGCGTGTTTCCAGGATGCGGCGGATGCTCGGCTCGTCATCCACGACCAGAATCGTTTCCTTGGCTGGAGCGGAGGAGGCCGTCATTGCGCCAGTCTGGGTGGCCATTACTAAGTGATTAGACCTACTGAAGAGGTCTGGCGGGGTTCGTGATCGACGAAACCCCACATTCGTCATACACCGTCTTCATCCCTCTGCCCGATTCAGCCCTTTGGCACGCACCACCAGCACCTACGTCTGCCAGAGCTGCGGAGCCCAGACCCGGCAGTTTTTTGGCCGCTGCTCCAGTTGCGGCAGCTGGAACAGCCTGGTGGAGCAGTCCGCCCCCGCCAGCGACAACCGTCGCCGCCGGCCGGTGGTGGCCAGTGAGGCCGATGCTCCAATCCCCGCCGCGCCGCGCCGCTCCGAGCCCATCGCGGCCGTTGGCGATCGTCCCTTGCAGCGCCTGGCCAGTGGCTACAGCGAGTTTGACCGCGTTCTCGGTGGCGGGTTGGTGCCGGGTTCCCTGGTGCTGTTGGGCGGTGACCCCGGCATCGGCAAGAGCACGCTGCTGCTGCAGAGCGCCCAGGCGATGGCGGCCCGCCATTCCGTTCTGTATGTGAGTGCGGAGGAGTCGGCCCAGCAGGTAAAGCTCCGCTGGCGCCGGCTGGCGGAGGAGCAAGGGGAGCTCCCGCCCCCGCAGGAGGGGCCTGGTGGTCTGCAGCTCCTGGCGGAGACAGACCTGGAGTTGGTGCTGCAGGAGCTGGAGGCGCTGCGGCCGGCCGTGGCGGTGATCGACAGCATCCAGGCCCTGCACGACGGCGAACTGGGCAGTGCCCCGGGCTCCGTGGCCCAGGTGCGGGAATGTGCCGCCGCCCTAGCGCGGATCGCCAAGCGCCAGAACACGGCGCTGTTGCTGGTGGGCCATGTCACTAAAGAAGGCATGTTGGCGGGGCCGAAGGTGCTGGAGCACCTGGTGGACGCGGTCCTGACCTTTGAAGGGGATCGTTTCGCCAGCCATCGCTTGCTGCGGGCCGTGAAAAACCGCTTTGGCGCGACCCATGAATTGGGGGTCTTTGAGATGCGCGGCCAGGGCCTGGCCCAGGTGCTCAACCCCAGCGAGCTGTTTTTGGGCAGTGATGAACCCAGCGCAGGAACGGCGACGATCGTGGCCTGCGAGGGCACCCGGCCACTGGTGGTGGAACTGCAGTCCCTGGTCAGCACCACCAGTTACGCCAGCCCCCGCCGCACCGCCACAGGCATCGGCACCAACCGGCTCCACCAGATCCTGGCGGTCCTGGAGAAGCACCTGGGGCTCCCCCTCTCCCGCTTCGACTGCTACTTGGCCGTGGCCGGGGGCTTGGACGTGGAGGAGCCCGCGGCTGATCTGGGCGTGGCGGCCGCCGTGGTGGCGAGCTACCGCGATCTGACCCTGCCGCCGGGCACGGTCCTGGTGGGCGAGCTGGGTCTAGGCGGCCAGTTGCGTCCCGTGGGGCAGCTGGAGCAGCGCCTGCAGGAGGCGGCTCGCTTGGGCTTTAACCGGGCTGTGGTCCCCAAGGGCTCCGGCTTGGGCCGGCTGGCGGCCGGCTTGGACCTGCAGCTTCACGAGGCGGGGAGCGTCGCTGAAGCCCTGGTGGCGGCCCTGGGGGTGAACCCCGCCGATGACAGGGCTTAATTCCCCAACGTCGACTCAGAAGTAGACGTCAACGCTGCCGCGGCCGCTGGTCTTGAGCCAGTTCTGGGCTTCGATGTAGTTGTTGGGCGCCAGGCGGATGGCTTTGCCCCAGAAGTCCGCCGCCAGATCAAAGCGGCGATCGGCTTCATCCCTCTCGCCCTGCTCTTCGGCGATGGAGCCCAGGTGGTGGTGAATCACCGCCATGTTGTTCAGCGCCTGGGGCATCTTGCCGTTGAGATCCAGGGCCTGGCCGTAGTGCTCGAGAGCCTTTTCGTGCTCGCCATTGCTGGCAAACACCAGGGCCATGTTGTAGAGGATGAAGGCCTTGTCGTTGGGGTCCTCCTCAAGCTTGAGCGCTTCGGCGTAGTTGTCGAGCGCTTCGGCGTATTCACCGTCCGCCTGGGCGCTCATGCCATCGCGGTAGTACGCAAACGCTTCTTTGGCCCGTTGGTTGGTGGGCAGCACCTTGAGGATCAGGTCCGCCATCACCGTGAAGCTCTTGTCGATGAAGTTGTCGTTGCGCTGGGAGCGGGGCACGGCTTGCACCTGAGCTTCGTCGCCCCATCCTGACTTGTGCCCTGCGGATCAGGGGAGAACCGTGAGAACTCCCTAGCCTGGGGCTCCTCTCTGTGTCTTCGTGTCTCCAGAGCTCGAGCCAGCAGCCCAGCCGGTGGCGCCGCTCTTGCTGGATGTGGAGGGCATGAAGTGCGGCGGTTGTGTCCGCGCGGTGGAACAGCGCTTGCTGGCCCAACCCGGAGTGCGGCAGGCCAGCGTGAATTTGCTCAACCGGACGGCCTGGGTGGGACTGGACCCCGACGTCCAGGAACCAGCCCAGCCCTTAATTGAGGCCCTGGCGGCGATGGGCTACTCCGCCGCGTTGCGGAGCCTCGATGACGAGGACCGCCCCTTGAGCCTGGCGCAGCGGCAGCAACAGTTCAGTTGGTGGCAGCGCTGGCGCCAGCTGATGGTGGCGCTTCTGCTGCTCGTGTTCTCGGTCTCCGGGCACCTGGCGGAAGCCGGTCAGCTGCCCCTTGCCCCCCTGGCGGACATTCGCCTGCATGCGTTGGTGGCGACCGCGGCTCTGCTGCTCCCGGGGCGCCCGATCTTGGTTCAGGGTTGGCGTTCCGCCTGGGCCGGTGCCCCGGGAATGGACACCCTGGTGGGTCTGGGGATGGGCAGTGCCTACCTCGCGAGCCTGGTGGCCTTGCTCTGGCCGGCGGTTGGCTGGCAGTGCTTTTTCAACGAGCCGGTGATGCTGCTGGGCTTCGTTTTGATGGGGCGTTTCCTCGAGGAGCGGGCACGCTTTCGCACCGGACGGGCGCTGCAGGAGTTGGCCCGTTTGCAACCGGATCAGGCGCTGCTGGTTTTGGGCAGTGGCGCTCAGGTGCGGCTCGAGCCGGTGCGCGTCGGCGCCCTGCGCCCTGGGGATCGCCTGCGGCTGCTGCCGGGGGATCGGGTCCCGGTGGACAGTCGCGTGCTCGAGGGCCAGTCGAGCTTGGATGTCTCCAGCCTGACCGGCGAACCCCTGCCGTTGCTGGCGGGTGTCGGTCAGGAGCTCGCGGCCGGTTCCTTGAATCTGCAGGCGACCCTGGAGCTTGAGGTGCTGCGCCCCGGCCGCGAGAGCGCCGTGGCGCGAATCATTGCTTTGGTGGAAAGCGCCCAGGCCCGCAAGGCGCCGATTCAAACCCTCACCGATCGGGTGGCGGGGCGCTTCAGCGTCGTGGTGATGCTGTTGGCCCTGGGCACGTTTCTGTTCTGGTGGTTGATTGGCGCCCAGCTCTGGCCCCAGGTCTTGAGCGCTGCACCGGCACTCCACCAGCACGGCGGGCACCGCAGCCTGGGCTTGGCGGCTGAAACACCGTTTGTCCTGGGACTTCAGCTCAGCATCGCGGTCCTGGTGGTGGCCTGCCCTTGCGCCTTGGGACTGGCGACGCCAACGGCCATCACCGTGGGGAGTGGCCGGGCCGCCCGTTCCGGGGTGCTGTTTCGCGGTGGTGATGTGATCGAGGCGGCCTCCCGTCTGGGCACGCTCTTCTTTGACAAGACGGGAACCCTGACGGTTGGTCGCCCCACGGTGCGGGCCGTGATGCTGGCTGACCCTGGCGGCAGTGAATCGACCCTGATTCAGCTGGCGGCCAGCCTGGAGGCACAGACCCGTCACCCTCTGGCCCATGCCCTGTTGCAGCGGGCGCAGCAGCTGGAGCTCGCGCTGCTCGAGGTGAGTGAAGCCAGCACCCTGGCTGGCAATGGCGTGCAAGCCCAGGTCACGGGCCATGGCCTGGCTCGGGTGGGACGACCGGCTTGGTTGCTCCAGGAGGGAGTGGAGATGGCCGAGGAGCACCGGCAGTGGTGGAGCGCGCAGGAAGAGCAGGGCGCGACGGTCGTGGCGGTCGCCACGAGCCAGTTGCAGGGCCTGATCGCCATTGATGACCAGCCGCGTGGGGATGCTCCAGAGGCCCTGGCCCAGCTGCGCTCCATGGGACTGCGGTTGGGGTTGTTGAGCGGCGACCGCCAGGCGCCTGTGCGGCACCTGGCCAGCCAGTTGGGCTTGCCGCAAGAGGAGTTGGCCTGGGAACTGCTGCCGCAGCAGAAGCTGGAGCGGATCGATCAGGCGCGCGGGGCCTCGAGCGGACCGGTGGGGATGGTGGGCGATGGCATTAATGACGCACCGGCCTTGGCCGCGGCGGACCTGGGTATTGCCGTTGGAACGGGAACTCAGATCGCCATCGATACCGCTGATTTGGTGGTGCTCGGCGAACGCCTAGAGGCCATCCCGATGGCGCTACGGCTCGCGCGTCAGACCATGGCCAAGGTGCGGCAGAACCTGATTTGGGCCTTTGGCTACAACCTGGTGGTGTTGCCCATCGCCGCCGGGGTGCTCCTGCCAGGCTTTGGCGTCGTGCTGTCACCACCGCTGGCAGCTCTGTTGATGGCGATGAGCTCAATCACTGTTGTCGTGAACGCACTGTTGTTGGGGCGTCATGACTAGGCGGGGTCGTTTTCTGGTCCTGGAGGGCATCGACGGCTGTGGCAAGACCACCCAGATCGAAGCCCTGAAGCAGTGGTTGCCCAGCAGCGGCTTGATGCCCGAGGGGGCGCAGTTGCTGGTGACCCGGGAGCCAGGTGGAACGGCCTTGGGCCAGGCCCTGCGCCAACTGCTGCTGCATCCGCCTGGGGACGCCGCCCCCGAGTCCACGGCGGAGTTGCTCCTGTATGCGGCCGATCGCGCCCAGCACGTTCAGCAGCGCATCGCTCCTGCTCTGGAGGCCGGCCACTGGGTGCTGAGCGATCGCTTTGTGGGGTCGACGGCGGCCTATCAGGGCTACGGCCGCGGCCTCTCTTTGGCGTTGATTGAGCAGCTGGCTGGAATCGCGACCGCCGGGCTGGAACCCGATCTCACGGTCCTTCTGGAGATCCCCTTGGCGGAGTCCCTGCGCCGCCGAGGCCATCGCCCGGCCGATCGCATCGAAGCCAGCGGCGAGGCCTTCCTGGCCCGCGTCTGTGCTGGCTTCACGGCCTTGGCCCAGCAATACGGTTGGTGTCGCATTGAGGCCAGCCAATCGCCAGAGGCGGTTAGCGCAGCCCTGCAGGCCGCCATCCACGCCGCCTGCGCCAGCGATGGCTGAGCTGTTTGAGGATCTGCTGGGGCAGCCCCAGGCGGTGGCCCTACTGACTGCGGGACTGCAGCACCAGCGCCTGGCTCCGGCCTATCTCTTTTGCGGTCCCGACGGAGTGGGTCGTCGTCTGGCGGCATTGCGATTCCTGGAGGGAGTGATCGCTGGGCTGGATGGCTCCCCCTCGGTGAGGCGTCGGCTGCAGGACGGCAACCATCCCGATTTGCTGTGGGTTGAGCCCACCTACTCCGACAAGGGGCAGCTGGTGCCGGCATCCCAGGCGGAGGCCGCCGGCGTGAGCCGCAAGGCGCCCCCCCAGTTGCGCCTGGAGCAGGTCCGGGCCGTGTCGCAGTTTTTGGCCCGCCGGCCGGTGGAGTCCCCCCGTTGCCTGGTGGTGATGGAGACCGTGGAGGCGATGGCCGAGGGCGCGGCCAATGCCCTGCTGAAGACCCTGGAGGAGCCCGGCGACGGGATGTTGATCCTGCTGACGGCCTCTCCGGATCGGCTGCTCAGCACGATTCGCTCCCGCTGCCAGTCGATCTCCTTCGCGCGGCTTGAACCCCAATTGCTGGAGGCGGTGCTGCAGCAATTGGGCCACGGGGGAATGGCCCAGGCCGGTGACCCGCCGGAGCTGCTGGAACTCGCGGCCGGCTCCCCAGGTGCCCTGCTGGAGCAACGGGCCCAATGGCAGGCCTTGCCGGAGGGCTTGGCCGAGCGTTGCAGCGCTTTTTCAGGCGGCGATGCAGCGCAGACCCCGCTGGTGGCCCTCTCCTTGGCCCGGGACCTGTGTGAGGCTCTGGATGTGGAGCAGCAGCTCTGGTTGTTGAACTGGTGGCAGCTGCGTCTCTGGCGTCAACGCCAGGATTCAGTCGCCCTGAAGCGCCTGGAGCAGCTCAGGGGGCAGCTGCGCAGTTACGTGCAACCGCGCTTGGCCTGGGAGGTGGCGTTGCTGTCGCTTTAAGCAGCCGTGCGCCGGTTGTCGCGGGCCTGCTGCACCAGTTGGGCCAGCTCCTCTTGATGGTCTCCGCTGGGGAGCTCTAGGCAGTAGCCCGCGCCGTAGACGGTCTTGATGAAGCGAGGTTTGCGGGGATCGGGCTCGAGCTTGGTGCGCAGGTGACGCACGTGGACGCGGATCGTTTCGATGTCGTCGTCGGGCTCGTAGCCCCAGACCTCTTTGAGAATCAGTGAGGGGGCCACGGTCTGGCCATGGCGCTGCAGCAGGCAGTGGAGCAGTTCGAACTCCAGGTGCGTCAGCCGCACGGGCTCGTCAAACCAGATCGCCTCAAAGCGCTCGGGGACGAGTGTCAGGCAGCCGTAGTTGAGGATTTCGTTGTGCTTGGTCGAGAGCGGCGCGCGATCGGAGCGGCGCAGGAGCGCTTTGATCCGCACCAGGAGCTCTTCGAGGTCAAACGGCTTCGCGAGGTAGTCGTCTGCACCGGAGTTGAAGCCGCTGACCTTGTCTTTGGTGCTCCCTAGGGCGGTGAGCATCAGCACCGGGATGCGGGAGGTGCGCTCATCGCGCCGGAGTCGCTGGCAGAGGGTCAGCCCGTCGACCTTGGGCAGCATCAGATCCAGCAGGACCAGATCGGGGGTGTATTGCAGGGCCAGTGCTTGGCCTTTGATGCCGTCCTCGGCCCGCTGCACGTCGAAGCCGCTGTGCTCCAGGTGTCCGGCCACAAGCTCGCGCATGTCGCCGTCGTCTTCGATCAGCAGGATGCAGGGCTTCATGACTGGCTCCTCGGTAAACGGGGTCGCGGTTGCAGTGAAGGGCCGAAGTTCACCGTCGGTATTCTCCGCGGCTTTTTGTGCTTCTGCACAACATTGCTTCGCCTTGGCTTTGGCCTCTCGGCCAGCTGGATTCAGTGCTGGAGATGGATCTGGGCGAATCGCCTCGGATCGCCCGGGCTTGAATCTTCAGCTTTTCTTTCGTCTTCCGGGTTGCGATTCCGGGTCGTTTGTTGTGAAGCGATTGCTGGCTTGAGATCAATGACCAGCAAAAAGCCCCAGCCATGGGGCTGGGGCTTTCAGAAACTCCCCGGGCGGGATTCGAACCTGCGACCAATCGATTAACAGTCGACCGCTCTACCGCTGAGCTACCGAGGAATGATCCCTGTCGGGACCCGAAGAACATACCTTTCAGCCCTTCCTCGTCGCAAGGGGCCTGAGCTGGTTCTGGAGGGTTGTGCCGGCTTGCCAGGGGCCGATGCTGCCCCGTTCCATCAGCGCGGCACCGTCGCACCAGTTCAGTTCCTCCAGTCGGTGGGTGATCCACAGGGCCGTGATGGGTTGCTCGGCGCGGTGGCAGAGCTGATGGATCAGGTTGATGACTTCCTGTTGGCTGGTCTCGTCGAGTAGGGCGGTGGGCTCGTCGAGCAGCAGCAGCTGGGCATCGCTCGCCAGCGCTCCGGCGATCGCCAGGCGTTGCTTCTGGCCCCCACTGAGGCTGTGGATGGGGCGTTGGCGAAAGCCGCCAAGGCCCACCTGCTGGAGGGCATGGGTGACGCGCTCCAGCCGTTCGCTGCTCGGCAGATGGCTGGGGAGCGAGAGCTCGATATCGCTGCCGCAGCTGGGCAGCAGCAGCTGGTGATCGGGGTTTTGGAACACCAAGGCCGGCTTGAGGGGGCGCTGCAGTTGGCCCTCGCTTGGCTCCAGCAGGCCGGCGATCAAGCGCAGCAGCGTGCTTTTGCCGCAGCCATTGCCGCCCACCAGCATCCAGAGGCCGGGGCGAGGAATGGAGAAGCTGCAGTGGTTGAGGGCGCGATGGCCGGTCGGCCAGGTGAAACCCAGTCGATCGGCCAGGAGAGCGGGCTGCCCTCCGCCTGCCTCAGCCATCGAAGCTGAAGCCAGGGCGCTTGCTGCCGCCACCGAGGCTGGATTTTTCGTAGGTCTGAACGGCCACGACCTCGCTGGTCAGCAGGCTGATGCGCTTGCTCTCTTCTTTTTCGCAGGTCAGCTCCAGCAGGAGGGGCTGACCGGACTCCATGGCCTGCTTGATCTGCTTGTAGAGATCCTGCGCGGCGCTTTGCTCCTTGCGCTGGACCGCGACGGGCATCGGGCTCAGCTTCAACGAGAGCTCAATTACAAACACAGGAGCAGGGTTTCAAGCAGGCCCCACTCTGGCGAACCGGCGCACCGGCTGCTGCCTGCCTGAGTACATCTACTCATTCGTTCGTTGGTCGCGCTGGAAATTGCCCCAGTGCTCGCCGCCAGCCGCGCGTTACCCGTACAGTGCGCGTGTAACGCTTCATGAAGCCGCTCTCATGACGATCGCTGTAGGGCGCGCGCCGCAGCGGGGATGGTTCGACGTCCTCGATGACTGGCTCAAGCGCGACCGCTTCGTTTTTGTCGGGTGGTCGGGTCTGCTCCTGTTTCCCACTGCCTATCTGGCACTGGGTGGCTGGCTGACCGGCACCACCTTTGTCACCTCCTGGTACACCCACGGCATTGCCAGCTCCTATCTGGAGGGCTGCAACTTCCTCACCGCTGCGGTGAGCAGCCCGGCTGATGCCATGGGCCACTCTCTTCTTCTGCTCTGGGGCCCAGAAGCCCAGGGCGACTT
>NZ_ADXM01000014.1:0-22805 GCF_000179255.1 Synechococcus sp. CB0205 | reverse complement strand
CCCGGGTCGCTGCCAGCCATGGCGGGGGGCTGAGCCGCCTGCAGTCGGAGCGGGGCTTTGCGGTGGTGCTGACGGCCCACTCCCTGGCTCACCCGTAGCTGGAGGAGGCACAAAAAAAGGGGCCCCTCGGGGCCCCAGACGCTGAATCGCCAGTGGAGATCAGGCTTCGTCGAGGGCGGCCACGCCGGGGAGGACCTTGCCTTCCAGCAGCTCGAGGCTGGCGCCACCGCCGGTGGAGATGTGGGACATCTTGTCGGCCAGGCCGGCCTTTTCCACAGCAGCCACGGAGTCACCGCCGCCGATGATCGTGCAGCAGCCCTTACCGCTGATGTCAGCCAGGGTGGTGGCGATGGCGTTAGTGCCGGCGGCGAAGGCGTCGAACTCGAACACGCCCATGGGGCCGTTCCAGATCACGGTCTTGCAGTCAGCCAGTGCGTCCTGGAAGACCTTGACGGAATCGGGACCGATGTCCAGGCCCATCCAGCCGTCGGGGATGGCATCAACCTTGGCCACCTGGCTGTTGGCGTCGGGGGCGAAGTTGTCGGCCAGCACCACGTCGGTGGGCAGCAGGAACTGAACGCCCTTGGCAGCAGCCTTGGCCTCGAGCTCCTTGGCCAGCTCCAGCTTGTCCTCTTCCACCAGGCTCTTGCCGACGGCCATGCCGCGGGCCTTGTAGAAGGTGAAGATCATGCCGCCGCCGACAAGGATCTTGTCGCACTTGTCGAGCAGGGCCTCGAGCACGCCGATCTTGGAGCTCACCTTGGAGCCGCCGACGATGGCCGCCAGGGGACGCTTGGGCTGATCGATGGCGCCCTGCAGGTACTGGAGCTCCTTCTCCATCAGGTAGCCGGCGACGCTGGGGCTCAGGTACTGGGTCACGCCCTCGGTGGAGGCGTGGGCACGGTGAGCAGCGCCGAAGGCGTCGTTGACGTACACGTCAGCCAGGTTGGCCAGCTTCTTGGCGAAGTCGCCTTCGTTCTTCTCTTCTTCGGCGAAGAAGCGGACGTTCTCCAGCAGCACGACGTCGCCATCGGCCATCGCAGCGACCTTGGCTTCGGCGTCAGGGCCGATGCAGCTGTCGGTCTTGACCACGCCCTTGCCCAGCAGTTCGCTCAGGCGAGCGGCCACGGGGGTCAGGCGCATGCCCTCGTTCACCTGACCCTTGGGACGACCGAAGTGGGCCGAGAGGATCACCTTGGCGCCCTTGCCCACCAGATCATTGATGGTGGGGAGGGCAGCGCGGATGCGGGTGTCATCGGTGATGGCGCCAGCGTCGTTCAGGGGAACGTTGAAGTCGACCCGAACCAGCACGCGCTTGCCGCGCAGCTCGTCAGCGGAAAGGCTGGCCAGGGAGCGCTTCGCCATGGGTGAGACAAGGGGGTAGAGGTCGGGCGAATTTAGCGGGCCAGTCAAGGGTTGCCCCGTTATCGCGCTCTGCGCTGTCGGCGCTAGACAGAGGGTGCACCGGCCAGCCGGCCATGTTTGAGATCGTTCTCTTCCCCATCGACCGCAGCCGCCAGGCTGCTGAAACCGCTGCCTTCGCCCTGAAGTTGGCCCAGCAGCACGACAGCCGTTTGGTGCTGCTCTCCGTGGTTGAGCCTGGTCAAGACGATCCCGCTGCTGTGGCTGCGTTGTTGGAGGACGCCCGCGGTCGCTTCCAAGAGCAGGGCGTCAGTTGTGAGGTGCTCGAGCGCGAAGGAAAGCCGGCTTTTGTGATCTGTGATGTGGCCGATGAAATCAATGCCGATGTGATCGTCATGGGGACCCGCGGGCTGAGCCTCGAAGCGGAGGACGCCCCGAGCACGGCCTCCCGTGTGATTCAGTTGGCCCCTTGCCCCGTGATGGTGGTGCCGTGAGTGAGCTGCTGAGTAGTGCGGCCCCGTCGATTCAGTGGTATCCGGGCCACATCGCCAAAGCAGAGCGCGCGCTCACCGACAACCTGGCCAAGGTCGACTTGGTGATCGAGGTGCGCGATGCCCGGATCCCGACGGCCACGGGCCACCCCCGTTTGCAGCGTTGGATCCAAGGCAAGCAACATCTGCTGGTTTTGAACCGCCGCGACATGATTCCAGTGGCGGCGCGGGAGGCCTGGGACGCCTGGTTCCGCGGCCAAGGCCAGACCCCTTGGTGGAGTGACGCGAAGGCCGGCACGGGGGTCAAGCAGCTGCAGCAGGCGGCGATTCGAGCGGGGGATTCCCTCAATGAGCGGCGCCGGAATCGCGGCATGCGCCCAAGGCCCGTGCGGGCGTTGATGTTGGGGTTCCCCAACGTCGGCAAGTCCGCCCTGATCAACCGCTTGGTGCGCCAAAAGGTGGTGGACAGTGCCCGCCGCGCTGGCGTGACCCGCAGCCTGCGCTGGGTCCGGCTTGGCCAGGACTTGGACCTGCTGGATGCACCAGGGGTGTTGCCCCCTCGCCTGGATGACCAGCTCGCTGCCCTGCGTCTGGCGCTCTGTGACGACATCGGCCAGGCGGCCTACGACGGAGAGGCCGCCGCCATGGCCTTTGTTCACATGCTCACGGCCTTGGAGGCAACGGAGACCTCAGGGGTCAAGCCCGGCCTGCTGGAGCGTCGCTATGGCATCCCGGTCGAGACGCTGCCGGGGGAGGGCACTCCCAAGCCGGATGTCCATGGCTGGTTAACGGGAGCGGCTGAGCGGCATACCAGTGGCGACACGGTGCGAATGGCCCAGCGGTTCCTCGATGACTTCCGCCGGGGCATGCTCGGACCGATTGCCTTGGAGTTGCCGTGAGTGGTTTTGGGGAAGGTGAAGGGGAGCTGCTGACGCTCACCTACCCCAAGCCTCTGCCGATGCGATTGGACCGCTGGCTCGTGGCCCAGCGCCCCGAGCAGAGCCGGGCCCGGATTCAGAAGTTCATCGACGCGGGCTATGTCCGCGTCAACGGAGTCACGGGCCGCGCCAAGACCCCCCTGCGTCTGAACGACACGGTGGAGTTGTGGATGCCGCCGCCGGAGCCCCTTCCCTATCTGATCCCCCAGGACATCCCCCTGGATGTCCTCTACGAGGACGAGCACCTGATCGTGCTCAACAAGCCTGCCGGGCTCACGGTCCATCCCGCCCCTGGGAACAAGGACGGGACCCTGGTCAATGGCCTGCTGCATCACTGCCCCGATCTACCGGGGATCGGCGGCGAGATGCGTCCGGGGATCGTTCATCGCCTGGACAAGGACACGACGGGCTGCATCGTCGTGGCCAAGAGCCAGGAGGCCCTGGTCAAGCTGCAGGTGCAGATCCAGAAGCGCGTGGCGTCTCGGGAATACCTGGCGGTGGTTCACGGAGCCCCGGCCGGGGACAACGGAACGATCGTTGGGGCCATCGGCCGCCATCCCGCCGATCGCAAGAAGTACGCGGTGGTCCATGACGGCTCCGGGCGCCATGCCTGCACCCACTGGACCCTGCTGGAGCGCTTGGGTGATTACGCCCTGATGCGCTTCAAGCTCGACACCGGCCGCACCCACCAGATCCGGGTTCACTGCGCCCACATCGGGCATCCCATTGTTGGGGATCCGGTTTATTCCCGCTGCCGCAAGTTGCCGTTGACCCTGCCCGGTCAGGCGCTCCATGCCTTCCAGCTGGGTCTGGATCACCCGATCCGTAAGGACCGAATGCTGTTTGAGGCCCCCCTGCCGGAGGTGATGGAGAAGCTGCTCAAGCTGCTGAGGCGGCGGGTAGGCGTGGACACGCCTCCACCAGCGTCCGAGTGATGGCGGCCTGGGGCTGGCTGAGCAGCTGATCACCGGGCCCCTCTTCGACGATCTTGCCGCCATCGAGCACCACGACCCGCTGGCAGAAGCCACTGGCCACCGCCAGGTCGTGGGTGACAAAGATCAGCCCCAGACCGAGGCGGTCCTGGAGGGAGCGCAGCAGCTGCAGCACCTCGGCCTGGACTTCGGCATCGAGCATGCTCACGCTCTCGTCGCAGAGCAGCACCTGCGGTTCCAGCACCAAGGCCCGTGCGATGGCGACCCGCTGTTGTTGACCGCCGGAGAGCTGGCGGGGCAGGCGCCCCTCAAAGGCTTCGGGCGGCTGCAGGCCAACGGCCTCTAGCCAGTGCCGGGCTTGTTCACGGGCGGCCGCTGGGCTGGCGAGCCCATGGATCAAGAGTGGATCGGCAATGGCCTCCCCCACGGTCATCGCTGGGTTGAGGCAGGCCAGCGGGTCTTGAAAGACCATTTGGATGCGCCGCCTGGCCTGGCGCAGGGCCTCACCCCGCAGGCGCATGAGATCAACGCCCTTGAGTTTCACGCTGCCGCCCCGGACCGGCGTCAGCCCCATCAGGGCGCGGCAGAGGGTGCTCTTGCCGCAACCGGAGGCGCCAACGACGCCCACGGTTTCGCCGTGGCGCAGTTGCAGGCTGACCCCGTCCACGGCCCGGTACCAGCGGGACTGCCAGGGCAATCCCGGCAGGGGATGCCAGCAGCGCAGTCCCTCCAGCTCCAGCAGGGGAGAGGCATTGGATGGGGCGGGTGTGACACCTCCTTCCCGGGCCCGCGCGGCCCCCACGAGCCGTTGGGCCAGGGGCGATTGGGGTTGGGTGAGCAGGGTCGTCGCTGGGGCCTGCTCCAGCAGTCGGCCCTGGTCCAGGACGGCGATTTGATCGCACCAGCGCCCGGCCATGGCCAGGTCATGGCTGATCAGCAACAGGGCGCTGCCGGCCTCCCGGCAGAGGTCGCAGAGCTCCTGCATGACCTGCCCGGCCACGGCCACATCCAGGCTGGTGGTGGGTTCATCGGCAATGACCAGGGCGGGGCGCAGGGCCATGGCCAGGGCAATGGCGAGACGCTGCCGCATTCCGCCGCTGAACTCGTGGGGATAACTGCTGTAGCGCTCCTCGGTGATGCCGACCCGCTGGAGTAAGGCCCGAGCCCGTTCACGGATTCGTGCCTGCTGCCAGGCCGGGCGGTGTTCGCTGAGGGTGTCGGCCAGGTGCTCACCGATCGTCATCAGGGGGTTCAGCCGGGTCATCGGGTCTTGGAAGACCAGGCCGACCGCCTCTCCCCGCAGCCGCCGCAGTTCGGAGCGCCTGAGGGCCCTTGGATCTCTGCCCTTGAGCAACAGTCCGCCTTGGCAGCGACTGCCCTGGGGGAGCAGTTGAAGCACGGCTCGGGCCACCGTGCTTTTGCCACAGCCGCTGGGTCCCACCAGGGCGAGGCGTTCACCCGCGTTCAACTGGAGATGGAGGCCATCGAGGGTGTTGCTCTGGCTCCCTGGGTAGCGCACGCGCAGGCCTTGCAGCTCCAGGACCGCACCGGGATGGGCTGGGGCGGCCATGGTCAGGCAACAGCACTCCACCCAGGCTGGCAGGTGCGGGAAGGGCAAACCCTCACCTGTGGTCGGTTTGTGAGGGCCACTGCATACGATGGTGGAAATCGCAGAGCGCAATGCTCCAGGCGGTGCCCGGTACGGCAGAACGGTCCGCCTCCAGTGGGGCAGCGGCTGCTGCTGAATTCCAGGGCTCAGGAGCGGCGCTCCGCAGGCGCATCATCAACACCCCCGCGGACTACGGCATTGAGCTGCCGGCGTGGCTGCACACCTGCATTGAGCACGTTCCCCCTGGGGTCGGGGAAAGTTGCCCCACCGACACCGAGGCGCTGCTGGCCTCAGCCTTCGACTTCGCGTTTCAGCTCCACGACGGCCAGGTGCGGGCCAGCGGGGAGCCCTACATCTGCCATCCCGTGGCGGTCGCTGATCTGCTGCGTGACATCGGTGCCAGTGCGGGGGTGATCGCCGCTGGATTCCTCCATGACGTGGTGGAGGACACCGAGGTCACGCCAGAGGAGATCGAGCAGCACTTCGGCTCTGAGGTGCGGGGCTTGGTGGAAGGGGTCACCAAGCTGGGGGGCATTCACTTCACCAACAAGACCGAGGCCCAGGCCGAAAACCTGCGCCGGATGTTCCTGGCGATGGTCAGTGACATCCGCGTGGTGCTGGTGAAGCTGGCTGATCGCTTGCACAACATGCGCACCCTCGGTGCGCTCAAGCCCGAGAAGCAGCAGCGGATTGCCCGGGAAACGCGTGAGATCTACGGCCCCTTAGCCAACCGCTTGGGCATTGGTCGCTTCAAGTGGGAGTTGGAGGACCTGGCCTTCAAGATCCTCGAGCCCGAGGCCTTCCGCGACGTGCAGCAGCAGGTCTCCAGCAAGCGCAGTGATCGCGAGGAGCGCCTGGGGGTCACCGCCGACATCCTCAGCGGCAAGTTGTCGTCCGTGGGGTTGGGTGAGTGCGAGGTCAGTGGACGGCCCAAGCACCTCTATGGCATCTGGAACAAGATGCAGACCCAACGCAAGGCTTTCCACGAGATCTACGACGTGGCGGCACTGCGGATCATCTGCCCGAACGTCGAGAGCTGCTATCGCGCCCTGGCGGTGGTCCATGACACCTTCCGCCCGATTCCTGGTCGCTTCAAGGACTACATCGGGCTGCCGAAGCCCAATGGCTACCAGTCCCTGCATACGGCGGTCATTGGTCGCCATCGGCCGATTGAAGTCCAGATCCGCACGGCCGAGATGCACCGGGTGGCGGAGTTCGGCATCGCAGCCCACTGGAAATACAAAGAGGGCGGATCCCCCGCCGCCACCGGATCGGATGCCGAGCGCTTCAACTGGCTGCGGCAGCTGGTGGATTGGCAAAAAGATGGCGTGGGTGAGGACAGCGGGGACTTCCTGCGCTCGATCAAAGAGGACCTCTTTGATGAAGAGGTGTTTGTCTTCACTCCCGGTGGAGATGTGGTGGGCCTGCGCAATGGCTCAACTCCAGTCGACTTTGCATATCGCATTCACTCCGAGGTGGGGAACCACTGCCAAGGGGCACGCATCAACGATCGCCTCTGCCCTTTGGCAACGCCGCTGCAGAACGGCGACTTCGTTCAGATCCTGACCTCCAAGACGGCTCACCCCAGCCTGGATTGGCTCAATTTCGTGGCCACGCCCACGGCGCGTAATCGCATTCGCCAGTGGTACAAGAAGAGCCATCGTGAGGAGAACATCCAGCGCGGCACCGACATGCTCGAGCGCGAGCTGGGCCGTGATGGTTTTGACGCCCTCCTTAATGGCGAGGCGATGGCGAAGGTGGCGCGCCGTTGCAACCTCGTCGGCACCGAGGATCTGCTCGCGGCCATTGGCTTTGGTGGCGTCACCCTCCATCAAGTCCTGAACCGCCTGCGGGAGGAGCTGCGCCTGGCCACCGAGGCCGAGGCCCCGGTCATCAGCGATGAAGAACTCGCCCGCAACCTCACCCAGCAGGGGGAGCAGACCTCGGGGCCATCGACTCCCCTGACGGGCCATGGCGACGCCAGCCCGATCCTGGGTCTCGAAGGCCTCGAATATCGCTTGGGCGGCTGTTGCAGCGCCCTCCCTGGCGAGGCGATTGTCGGCACGGTCGCCCTCGGCAACCACGGCATCACCATTCACCGTCAGGATTGCTCCAACCTCGGTTCAGTGCCGGCTGAGCGCCGTCTGCCGGTGCAGTGGAATCCCCAGGTCAGTGATTCCCAGCGTCGCCGCTATCCCATTCAGCTGCGGATTGAGGTGCTCGACCGGGTGGGTGTGCTGAAGGACATCCTCACGCGCCTGTCCGATCACCGCATCAATGTCAGCGATGCCCGGGTGCGCACCAATCCTGGCCGCCCTGCACGCATTGACCTGAAGGTGGAGCTGGAGAGCGCGCATCAGCTGAGCAACACCATGGATCAGATCCGCTCGATGGCCGATGTGCTCGACATCGCCCGCGCCGGCATCGGCTAATCCGTGTTGCGTTTGGGTTTGCTCACGCCCTACGGACTGGTCGGCTGGGCTACAGCTCCCCCTCGGCAGTTTCTGTAGGAAGAGGCGATAGGAACAACCGGTTGCAATGACCTCTGAACAGGCCGCGCAGCTCATTGATGACGCTTTGGATCTGGTGCAGGAGCGTCTGGAGACCCTTGACCAGCATCACCCGCTCGCCCACCAGGCCCTGGTGGAGGAGTTTCGCGAGTGGCGCCATCCACCCGGCGGGCACATCGACTTGATGGTCTGCCCGGGCTTCTCCGCGAGCTGAGGCAGCGAAACGAGACACTGGAGGCATGTCCTCCGACACGATCGCCGCCGTTGCCACTGCCGTCGCTGCAGGCGAGGGCAGCGTCTCGATCGTGCGGATCTCCGGGCCCGAGGCGGAGGCCATCGGTGAACGGTTGTTTGAGGCCCCCGGCCAGCAGGTGTGGGAGAGCCACCGCGTGCTCTACGGCCATGTGCGCGACCCCGGCAGCGGCGAGCGGGTGGACGAGGCCCTGCTGCTGTTGATGCGGGCTCCCCGCAGCTTCACCCGCGAGACCGTTGTTGAGCTGCACTGCCACGGTGGGGTGATCTCCGTGCAGCGCGTCCTGGAGCTGGTGCTGGCCGCCGGCGCCCGGCGCGCCTTGCCGGGTGAATTCAGTCAACGGGCCTTCCTCAATGGCCGGCTGGATCTCACCCGGGCGGAGGCCATCAGCGAGTTGGTCACAGCCCGCAGCCGGCGTGCGGCCCAGTTGGCGATGGCCGGCCTCGATGGGGGCCTGGAGCGCCAGATCAGTGGCCTGCGGCTGCGCCTGCTCGATCAACTGGCGGAGTTGGAGGCGCGGGTGGATTTTGAGGACGACCTGCCGCCCCTAGATGGTCAGGCGGTGGCCTCGGAACTGCAGGCGGTGCGCAGCGCGCTGCAGGAGCTGGTGGCCGATGGCGAACGCGGTCAGGTCCTGCGGGAGGGGCTGAAGGTGGCGATCGTGGGCCGCCCAAACGTTGGCAAGAGCAGCCTGTTGAACCTGCTCAGTCGCAGCGATCGCGCGATCGTGACCGACTTGCCTGGCACCACTCGCGATCTGGTGGAGAGCGAGCTGGTGCTCAAGGGGGTCCCGCTGACCCTGCTGGACACCGCAGGGATCCGCGATACCGAGGATCGCGTCGAGCAGATCGGAATTGAACGCAGCCGCGGCGCGCTGCAGGCGGCGGATGTGGTGCTGCTGCTGTTTGACCGGGCCCAGGGTTGGCTGGCGGAGGACCAGGCGCTGCTGGCTTCCCTTCCACAGGGCATCCCCCATCTGGTGGTGGCCAACAAGGCGGATCAGCCCGCGGCGGAGCCTGCCGCCCATGCCGACGTTTGCATCAGTGCGTTGACCGGTGAGGGGCATGAGGCCCTGGTGGATCGCCTGCTGCAGAGCTGCGGCCAGGGCGGTGAGCAGGGGCTGCAGGTGGCCCTGAATCGACGGCAGTTGGATCTGGCGGTGTCAGCGGCGGCGAGCCTGCAGCGCACCCTCGAGGCGGGTGAGCAGCAGTTGCCTTGGGACTTCTGGACGATCGACCTGCGGGCTGCGGTGCGCTCCCTTGGGGAAATCACTGGGGCCGAAGTGACCGAGGCGGTCCTCGATCGAATCTTCTCGCGCTTCTGCATTGGCAAATAGGACCAAGAGCTCGGGCAAGCTGCCCCTGGGTCCATCACGCTGAGTTCAGGATGAGCGCCGCACCGCTGCCACTGACGCCGGCTCTGCAGCAGCAGCTGCGCGACTGGTTGCAGGAGGACATCGGCCGCGGCGACCTCAGCGCTGCAGCCCTCCGCCCTGGTCGTTGCCGGGCCCATTGGATCAGCAAGGCCCCGGGGGTGTTCTGCGGCGGCCCGCTCCTGGACTTCGTTTTTCGTGAGCTTGATCCGAAGGCCAGCGTGGAGCTGCTCGTGGCCGATGGAGACGCATTGACCCCTGGCCAACGCCTTTTGAACCTGGAGGCCGAGGCGTCGGCCTTGGTGGCGGCGGAGCGCACGGCCTTGAACCTGGCGATGCGCCTCTCAGGGATCGCCACGGCCACGGCCCGGCTCGTGGCTGAACTGGAGGGCAGCGGAGTCCGGTTGGCGGACACCCGCAAGACCACGCCTGGTTTGCGGGTGCTGGAGAAGTACGCCGTGCGCTGCGGCGGTGGGGTCAACCATCGCCTCGGCCTGGATGACGCGGCGATGTTGAAGGAGAACCATCTGGCCTGGGCCGGTGGGGTCGCCGCAGCGATCGTCGCTGTTCGCTCTGGGGCTCCTTGGCCGGCGCGCGTGATCGTGGAGGCCGAGACCGCCGCCGAGGCTCAAGCCGCGATTGAAGCCGGAGCCGATGGGGTGTTGCTCGATGAGTTCAGCCCCGAGGCCCTGCTGGAGCTCGTCCCCCAGCTGCGGGCCCTGACCAGCCGCCCTGTGGTGCTGGAGGCTTCGGGGGTGCAGCCGGAGCAGCTTCGGGCCTATGCCGCCACAGGACTGGATTTGATTTCAACCAGTGCACCGGTGACCCGCAGCAGCTGGCTGGACCTGAGCATGCGCTTCTCCAGCTGAGTTCATTCCCGCGGAGAGGGATGATCTGAAGATCTCCCCCGCATCTCCATGCTTCGCATCGCCCAGTCCCTGGAGAACCAGCTGCGCGATGCAATGCAACGGGCATTTCCTGAGGCGGCAGCGGCGGGCCAGGCCTTCGATCCCCAGCTCGCGCCGGCCAGCAAGCCCGAATTTGGTGATTTTCAGGCCAATGGCGCCTTGCCCCTGGCCAAGCCCTTAGGCCAGCCCCCCCGCAAGATTGCCGAGGCGGTGGTGGAGCAACTCAAGGCGGACGAGAGCTTCATGGCCGTCTGCCAGGCGCCGCAGATTGCTGGCCCTGGCTTCATCAACATCACGCTTCAGCCTGAGCGTTTGGCGGCGGAGGTGCAGCAGCGCCTCGGGGATGCCCGCCTCGGCGTACCTGCTGTGGAGCAGGCCGCGCCGGTGGTGGTGGACTTCTCCAGCCCCAACATCGCCAAGGAGATGCACGTGGGGCACCTGCGCTCCACGATCATTGGCGACTCCCTGGCCCGTGTTCTGGAGTTCCGCGGACACCCCGTCCTGCGGCTGAACCACGTCGGCGATTGGGGCACCCAGTTCGGGATGCTGATTACCCACCTCAAGCAGGTGGCCCCCGAGGCTCTTGAGACCGCCGATGCGGTGGACCTGGGCGACTTGGTGGCCTTCTACCGCGAGGCCAAAAAGCGCTTCGACGAGGACGAGGCCTTCCAGACCACCTCCCGGGAGGAGGTGGTGAAGCTGCAGGGGGGCGATCCGGTCTCCCTGAAGGCCTGGGGGCTGCTCTGTGACCAGAGCCGCCGAGAGTTCCAGAAGATCTACGACCGCTTGGACATTCGCCTGAGCGAACGGGGGGAGTCCTTCTACAACCCCTATCTCGAGGGGGTGGTTCGCGACCTGGAGGCCACGGGGCTGTTGGTGGTGGATGACGGCGCGGGTTGCGTCTTCCTCGAGGGGGTGAGCGGTAAGGACGGCAAGCCCCTGCCGGTGATCGTTCAGAAGAGCGATGGCGGCTTCAACTACGCCACCACCGACCTGGCGGCCATCCGTTATCGCTTCGGTTCAGCCCCGGAGGGTGATGGAGCCCGCCGGGTTGTGTACGTGACTGATGCCGGTCAGGCCAACCACTTTGCGGGGGTGTTTCAGGTGGCCCGTCGCGCCGGTTGGCTCCCCGAGGGGGCTCGTCTGGAGCATGTGCCCTTCGGTCTGGTGCAGGGGGAAGACGGCAAGAAGCTGAAAACCCGCGCCGGTGACACGGTGCGCCTGCGGGATCTGTTGGATGAGGCAGTGGAGCGCTCAGAGGCGGACTTGCGTCGCCGCCTGGAGGAGGAGGGCCGCAGCGAGGACGAGGCCTTCATCGCTCACGTGGCCAACACCGTCGGACTGGCGGCGGTGAAGTACGCCGACCTCAGCCAGAACCGAATCACCAATTACCAGTTCAGTTTTGATCGGATGCTGGCCCTGCAGGGCAATACGGCTCCCTACCTGCTCTACGCCGTGGTCCGCATTGCTGGGATCGCCCGCAAGGGCGGCGACCTGGATGCAGCTTCTACAGGGGGGCTTCAGTTCAGCGAACCCCAGGAATGGGCCCTGGTGCGGGAGCTGCTGAAGTTCGATGCGGTGATCGCCGAGGTGGAGGAGGAGTTGCTGCCTAATCGCCTCTGCACCTATCTCTTTGAACTGAGCCAGGTCTTCAACCGCTTCTACGACCAGGTGCCCGTGCTCAAGGCTGAGCCAGAAGCCCTGCCGTCTCGCCTGGCCCTTTGCCGTCTGACCGCCGACACCCTCAAACTGGGCTTGGGTCTGTTGGGTATCCCAACGCTGGATCGGATGTGATGGAGCAACCGTCGCCATTGGCTCGCCCCGAGGTGGAGAGCCTGCATGCCTACAGCGCCCCCCTGGAGGGACGCCGAAAGCTCCTGCGGCTGGATTTCAACGAGAACACCGTCGGCCCAAGCCCCCGCGTTGTGGAAGCGCTGCGCTCCATTCCCGCCGATCACATCGGTATCTATCCGGAGTACGACGGTCTGCGCGAAGCGGTGGTCGCCAACCTTGGGCTCCCGCTGCAGCCCGAGCAGGTCGGTCTCTTCAATGGCGTTGATGCGGCGATTCATGCCGTCTTCCACGCCTATGGCGACCGCGGTGAGACGTTGCTCACCACCTCGCCAACCTTTGGTTACTACACCCCCTGCGCTCAGATGCAGGGGATGGTGATTGAGGCCGTTCCCTACGTTGGTGCGTCCTTCGCGTTCCCTCTGGAGGCGATTCGCGAGCGCCTGCAGGTCCTGCAGCCTCGGCTGCTTCTGATCTGCAACCCCAACAACCCCACGGGAACTCGCTTGGCTCCGGAGCTGATCCTTGAGCTCGCGGCCGCGGCTCCGGCAACGCTGGTGGTGGTGGATGAGCTCTACGAGGCCTTCACCGGTGACAGCGTGCTGCCCACGGCCGATTTCGCCGCCATTCCGAATCTGCTGGTGCTGCGCTCCTTGGCCAAAACCGCCGGCCTGGCGGGGCTGCGCATCGGCTTTGCCCTGGGCCATCCCTCGGTGGTCGATCGCATCAGCCGCGTCACGGGGCCCTATGACATCAACAGCTTTGCGGTCACCGCGGCCTTCGCGGCCCTGAAGGATCAGGCCTACGTGGATGCCTACGTGCAGGAGGTGTTGCAGGCCCGCACCTGGATGGCCCAGCAGCTCAAAGCAGCTGGAGTGCGCCACCACATCGATGGTGGGAACTATCTGCTGGTCTGGCCGAAGAACGATCCAGCACGGATCGATCAGGGGTTGCGGGAGGCGGGAATCCTGGTGCGGGCGATGACCGGTAAGCAGTTGATCGATGGCTCACTGCGGGTCAGCCTGGGAACCACAGCGCAGATGCAGCAGTTCTGGGCGGCCTATGCCGCCCTGGAAGGACTCGCGGCCTAGCGCATGACGTCGATCTGGGTGCCCTCGCCGAGCTTGCCCGGCAGGCTCAGCACCCGGCCGACCCGTTTGACGCTGGTGCCCTTCATGGCCTCCAGGAAGGGTTCGACGCTGCTTTGGTCGCAGTTCGCCGGGGTTTTGCCGCTGACGTACTGCACGGGGATCACCCGCTTGGGGGCTAGCTCACGCACCACCGACGCGGCTTCCGCCCCGTCGTAGACCTTGGCGCCGCCGCCGACACCGATGATCAGCACGTCGGGCTTGCCCAGCAGCACACGATCCTCAGGACTGAGCTTGGCGGCCGTGCCACCGAGGTGGGCAAAGCTCAGGCCGCCCTGGTTCCAGCGCCAGAGGGTGGCCTGGCCGAAGCGCCGACCGCCAAAGCGGTCATGGGGTGCGGAGATGCCTTCGATCTTGAGGCCGGCGAGGCGGTAGGAGCCCGGTTGGCTCAGAAACTTGCCTTTCGCCACTGGAGCCCCTTCATCCAGCAGCAGGCTGCTGGCGAGAATCACATTGGCGCTGACCCGGGGTTCCGCCAGTCCTGAGGCGCAGGCCACGGCCTTGAACGGGTTCACCAGAACCTTGGCGCCACCGCCTTGGATCAGCAGGGCGCTGTGGCCGTAGCTGGTGATCGTCACACCGGTGTTGGCACTCGCCGCCAGGGGCAGGGCGACTGCTGCGGCAGCCAGGGTGCGGATCAGCAGGGCCATGGAGCAGCTGGAGTTGGGCCGAACGTTAGCCGGCTGCCGCTTGGGCCAGGAAATTTCCAAGGAGCTGATGACCGCTCTGGGTGAGGACGCTTTCCGGGTGGAACTGCACCCCCTGCAGATGGGGGTACTCCCTGTGGCGCAGGCCCATGATCGTGCCGTCTTCGAGCCAAGCGGTGATCTCGAGGCAGTCGGGCAGGGACTCCCGCTCGGCAATCAGGCTGTGGTAGCGGGTGGCCGTTAGGGGGTTGGGCAAGCCGGCGAAGACCCCAGCACCCTCATGGAGCACCGGTGAGGTCTTGCCATGCATCAGCTCCTTGGCTCGGATCACCTTGCCGCCGTACACCTGGGCAATGGATTGATGGCCCAGGCAAACCCCCAAGGTGGGGACCTTTGGGCTGAGTTCCCGCAGGACCTCGAGGCAGACCCCGGACTGATCCGGGTCGCCGGGGCCCGGCGAAATCAAGATGGCGTCGGGGTTGAGCTCACGGATCTGCTCCAAGCTCAAGGCGTCGTTGCGCTCGACCCGCAGGTCTTCGGTGATGGGGTGGTCGGCCGCCAGTTCACCCAGGTACTGCACCAGGTTGAAGGTGAAGCTGTCGTAGTTGTCGAGAACGAGAAGCATCAGCCCTGCAGCCAGGGCACCATTCAAACGCCCAGACGGACCAAGAGGGCGGGGAGCATCAGCAGCGCCGCGATCACCAAGGAACTCAGGGCAGCCACCAAGACCGCTGCGGCGGCGCAATCCTTGGCGATTCGAGCCAGGGGGTGAAATTGCCTGCCGATGGCCAGGTCGACCACCGCTTCGGTGGCGGTGTTGATCAGTTCCAGCACCAGGACTGCGGCCACGGTCAACACCAGGACGGCAAGTTGGGCCAGGGGCAGCTGCAACCAGAGGCCCAGGCCAAAGACACAGGCCCCGGTCACCACGTGGATGCGGAAATTGCGCTGGCTGCGGAAGCCGTAGATCAGGCCCTGGGCGGCATAGCGAAAGCTGGCCGGCAGATCACTGGCCACCTGCCAGGCTCCGAGCCGCCGCACCTTATTGCCAGCACCAGTTCCCGCCTCGCTCGCCTGATGCAGGCCTCGCCTGGAGGTTGGATCCGGGTCCTGGGGTTGAAGCATGGGCAAAGGCGACTGGTGCAGCCCTTTGGCCGCACCCTACCGCTGCTGGGTCCCGGCGAGAAGCTGCTGCTGCCTCTGCAACATCGCCTCGAGGCTGGCGTCGTCGGGATGGTCCCAGCCCAGCAGGTGCAGCAAGCCATGGGTGGCCAGGAACAGCAGTTCCTCCCGGAGGTTGTGCCCGTGTTCCGGGGCCTGCCGCGCAGCGGTTTCGACGGAGATGACGATGTCGCCGAGCTCCAGGGCATCGAGCAATCCCTCCTCCCCGTCGAAGTCGGGCATGGGGATCGCTGGGGCGTCGTCTAGGCCGTCGTCCTGGGCGGCGAAGGCCAGCACGTCCGTCGCCCCTTCCTTGTCGCGCCAATCGCTGTTGAGGGCAGCGATCTCTTCGTCGTTCACCAGGCTCAGGCCGAGGCTGTAGGCCGGCGCCTGGAGGGGCTCTGGGAGTTCGCCCTTGAGCTGGCTCAGCCAGCCGTTGATCAGTGCATGCCAGGGCTCGATCCCCTGGATCGGATCGCAGAGCTCAGCGGCAGTCTCAACCAGGGCTTCCGGCAGATCCTCCACGGCCTCAAAGGCCAAATCCAGGTCGGGTTCGGCAGTCATCGCTTCAGGCTCCAGGTACTTGGGGTTTGCCCAGCCAGGCCACCAGGACGATGAAGCCGACAAACCCCAGGGCGGTCAGGCCGAAGTGGAACAGGCTCAACTTGCCCTTGCGCACCATGTTGCGCATCGCCAGTTTCGTGAAACTGGGGTTCTCACCGGCCGCGCCGGAGGTCTCTTGCGTCGTGGGATCAGTCATCGCTGCTGGCTCCGGCCACTTCAACGCCGGCATGCAGCAGGCTCTGGATGAAGGGATCGAGATCGCCATCCATCACGCCTTGCACGTCGGTGGTTTCGTGCTGGGTGCGCAGGTCTTTCACCATTTGGTAAGGGTGGAAGACGTAGTTGCGGATTTGGTTGCCCCAAGCCGCTTCGACGATGTCGCCGCGGATGTCGGCGATCTCAGCGGCGCGCTGCTCCTGGGCGATCACCAGCAGCTTGGCCATCAGCAGGGCCATGGCCTTTTCCTTGTTCTGGAGCTGGGATCGCTCCTGGGTGCAGCGCACGAACAGACCCGTCGGGATGTGGAGGATGCGCACGGCGGTCTCCACCTTGTTCACGTTCTGGCCGCCGGCGCCGCCTGAGCGTGAGGTGGTGATCTCCAGGTCCTTTTCGGGAATATCCAGCTTCACCTCCTCCTCGATCTTGGGCATCACCTCCACGCCCGCGAAGCTGGTCTGGCGCTTGTCGTTGGCGTTGAACGGTGAGATTCGCACCAGCCGGTGGGTGCCCTTTTCGTTGCGCAGATAGCCGTAGGCGTAGCGGCCCTCGATTTCAATCGTGCAGCTTTTGATCCCCGCCTCTTCCCCGTCGCTGAGTTCGTCCACGGTCACCTTCATGCCGTGGTCTTCGGCCCAGCGGGTGTACATCCGCATCAGCATCAGCGCCCAGTCCTGGGCGTCGGTGCCGCCGGCGCCGGCATTGATGCTGATCACGGCCCCCTCTTTGTCATAGGTGCCGCTGAGCAGGCGCTCGAGCTCCCAGCGATCGAGGTCCGCCCGCAGCTTCTTCAGCGCTGCGTCCGATTCGCTGAGTAATTCGTCATCGGGCTCGAGCCCATAGATCTCAACCGTGGCCTCGGCGTCGGCCACGGCCCCCTTCCACTGGCTCAGCTGCTCGAGCTGGGCTTTCACCTCATCGAGCTGGCGCATCTTGGACTGCGCCAGCTTTTGGTCATCCCAAAAATCTGGTTGGGAGGCCAGTTGCTCGAGATCCTGTTGCCGTGCTTTCAGTGCAGCGACGTCAAAGACAGTCCTGGGCATTGCCCAGGCGGTCAGTGAGCTCAGAGAGATCGCGCTTGAAGTCGGTGAGGTCGAGCACCAGGCCGTGGGGAACTTGGTTTGACCGTATCAGCGCAGGCCTTGGGCGGGTCGGCTTCCCGTCCAAGACCCTCAAAACTCGCTTCTAGGATTTCGCAACGCTTGAGAAGTGCGCCATGCCGACGGTTGAGATCTACACCTGGCGCGCCTGTCCGTTTTGCATTCGCGCCAAGGCGCTCCTGGATCGCAAGGGTGTGACCTACACCGAATACGCCATTGACGGCGATCAGGCCGCCCGCCGGGCCATGTCTGAGAAAGCGGGTGGACGCATCAGTGTTCCCCAGACCTTCATTAACGGTGAACACGTCGGCGGCTGTGATGACCTCTACGCCCTTGAGCGCAGTGGCCAACTCGATGCCCTGCTAGGAGCCTGAGCTTGAACGCTCTCACTAGCGGTCTGCCCGCGCAGCTGTTTGTGATCGATCCGATCGCTCGGCTGCGTCCAACCAAAGACTCCAGCGTCGCCCTGATGCAGGCGGCCCAGCGCGCCGGACAGCAGGTCTGGGTCTGTACGCCAGCCCAGCTCTCCGTGCAAGGCCAGGACGCCCTGGTCCAGGCCCAGCCGATTCGCTTGGCAGAGATCAGGCCGACGGCGAGCGGCTGGGACCTTCCGGACCAGTGGTTTGAAGCGGATGAGCATCGCTGGCTTCCCCTCAGCAGCTTTCCACTGGTGTGGATGCGCAAGGACCCACCGGTGGATGAGGCGTACCTCTACGCCACCCACTTGTTGGAGCTGGCGGAGCGCCAGGGGGTGCGGGTCCTGAATCGCCCCGCGTCGCTGCGGGCTTGGAACGAAAAGCTGGGTGCCCTGCGTTGGAGCCATCTGATGGCCCCAAGCCTGGTCAGCGCTGATGTGGAGCAACTGGCGGCCTTTGCCGCAGACCACGGTGATGTGGTGCTCAAACCCCTCGGCGGGCGAGCCGGTCAGGGGGTCGTGCGCAGCCATGGAGCAGCGCCGGGTTTGAAGGCCTTGCTTGAGCTGGTCACTGCCCAACAGGCCCTGCCGGTGATGGTCCAGGCCTTTCTTCCGGCGGTGACGGCCGGCGACAAGCGCATCCTGTTGGTGGATGGTGAGCCCCTGGGGGCGGTGAACCGAAAGCCCGCGGCCGGGGAGTTCCGCAGCAACCTCGCGGTGGGTGGCTCGCCCCAGGCGACGGAACTGACGGAGCGGGAACGTCAGATCTGCGCGGAGTTGACCACAACCCTGCGGGCGGAGGGGCTGTTCTTCGTCGGCATCGACGTCATTGATGGACGCCTGAGTGAGATCAATGTCACCAGCCCCACCGGGGTGCGTGAGGTGGAGCGGCTGAGCGGTATCCCCCTGGCCGATCAGACGATGGAGCGCCTCCTAGCTGGGTAGGCCTGCTCCGCAGTGGTCGCAGAACTGAGCTTCAGCCCTGTGGCTCGTGGTGTGGCACTGCCCGCAGCTGCGCTGCACCAGGGTCGGTTGCAACCGCTGCATCTGCTGGAATTTCGCCCCAACGATTCCAGTAGGCACGGCAATGATGCTGTAGCCCAGGAGCATCACCAATGAGGCCACGCAGCGGCCGAGGGGTGTGACTGGAGCGACATCGCCGTAGCCCACGGTCGTGATGGTTACGACGGCCCAGTAGATGCCAATCGGGATGCTGCGGAAGCCGCTCTCGGGGCCTTCGATCACGTACATCGCGGTGCCGATCAACACCACCAGCGCAACGATGGTCAGCAGGAAAACCGTGATCTTGCGGCGGCTCTGGACGAGGGCCTGACGCAGCTGATCGGCCTCCTTGAGGTAGGCCCCCAGCTTGAGGATCCGGAACACCCGCAGCAGGCGCAGCACCCGAATGATCAGAAAGGCCTGACCGACGGGGATGCCAATGGTTAGGAGGGGCGGAATGCTCGAGACCAAATCCACCACGCCAAAAAAGCTGCGGGCGTAGCGCAGGGGCGTGCGGCTACAGAGCAGGCGCAGCAGGTACTCCAGGCTGAAGAGGGTGGAGAAGACCCACTCGGCGCCGCTGAACCAGGGGCCAAACAGGCTGTCCAGCTGGCGATCACTTTCCAGAGCCACCAGCAGCACGCTGGAGCCGATGGCGATCAGCAGAGCGAGATCGAAGTTCTTGCCGGCGGGGGTGTCGGATTCAAAAATCACCCGCTCGAGTCGGGTTTTGCCCAGCCATTGGCGCAGGCCCAGGGCAGCCAGCAGGCAGAGGGCCAAGAGGACCGTGCCGACCCCGTGCTGCATCAGCGCAGGCTCTCGCTGTGGGGAAGATCGAGTTGCTGTTGGAGCACCCCGAGTTTCAGGGCGACTTCCGCCAGCTCGCGCTCAACCGCGGATCCGCGCACCAGGCCAGCGCCAGCGGTGAGCTCGAGCCGACGGCCCTGGAGGCTGCCGCTGCGGATGGCGACGCGCAGTTCGGTGTCCCCTTCGCTGTCGATCCAGCCGATTGGTGCGGCGTAGTAGCCCCGCTCGAATGGCTCCAGGCTGCGCAGGGCAGCCATGGCCTCGCGGCGGGGAAGGCCGGCCACCGCCGGGGTGGGATGCAGGGCGGCCGCCAGGGAGAGCGGTTGTTGATCCTCGAGCGCCGCACTGATGGGGGTGTGCAGATGCACCATCTGCCCGTGCCTAGCCAGTCGCGGGTGACGCGGTCTGCGGGTGGTCAGGCCTGCGGCGCGCAGGACGTCGGTGATCGCTTCGACCACGAGTTCGTGTTCACGCCGGTCCTTGTCGGAGCGGGTCAGCAGCTCGGCAGTCGGCCCCACCGGCGCCGTGCCGGCCAGGGCGTCGCTGCGCAGTTGTCCCTGGCGCACCGTCAGTAGTCGCTCGGGCGAGGCGCCCAGTAGGGCTGGACCTCCAGCCTGCTGCCAGAGAAAACGGCAGCTGCCGGGTTGGCGCAGCCGGAGTTGGGCCAACAGCTGGAGCGGATCCAGCGGTTGATCGAGGAGCAGTTGCTGGCGCACCGCCAGCACCAACTTGCGCAGGCGATCCTCCTCGACCAGTTCCACGCCGCGCTGCACCACAGAGCGGTAGCCCTCCTGCCAGGAGGAGCGGCTGGCGATGGCCGGACCGGGGGCATGCCCCTGGTCGGCGCAGGGATCGGAGGGCAGGGCACCCAGGCGCTCGGCCTGCTCCCAGAGTTCTTCGGCGACGCTGCGGGCGCTGATGTCCCCGCCGAGGTTGCGCTGCAGCCGCAGCCAGCAGTGGCGCCCCTGCTTGCTCAGCTGCCAGCGGGGCAGGACCGCCTGCACGCCAGGCACCCCTTCGCCTTCGTGCAGGGGGCTGTCAAAAAACGAGAACGCCAGCAGCACCCTGGGCCGTGCCAGGGGCGGGCAGTGTTGCGGTGCGGCCAGCCGATTGAGGCTGACGGCACTGAAGCGCTGGGCTAATTCGAAGCGCCGGGGACCGCTGAGTTCCAGGCTGTTGCAGCGTCCGCTGGCGGCGAGGCACAGCCCGGGGGCGCTGTCCCAGAGGAAGCGAAACCGCTCTCCCTCCTCCAGCTGGCTGAGCAGCGCCATCGGATCCCGGCTGGGGATCGCCACGGCCAGGCTGAGCACGCCCTCTCCCTCGAGCTGGCGCTCACCTGCCTGGGCGGCGGTCAGCAGATCGCTGAAGCTGGTTGTGACGCTGGTGGGGGCCTGCAACCGAAACGGGCCGATGCGGCTGCTCAAATGTATGGGCCTTCCCGCGCCTCGAGTTGCCTCTGCCCGCTGACGAGCCTCAGGTCGTCGCAAGCCTTCATGCCCCTGCCGCCGAGCGCAGGCGCCTGTGGAAGGCTGCGATCAAGTGGCCGATGTATGCCGTAGCCGTGATGCCAGTCCTGCTGGCTGCCGGTTGGCGCGTGCAGCAGAAGCTCCCGGTGCGGCTGGATCAGCTGCTGTTGTTTCTGCTCGCGGCCGTGCTGCTGCTGGCTTGGGAGAACCTGGCCAATGACGTCTTTGATGCGGACACGGGCGTCGATGCCAACGGGAAGCCCCATTCCCTGGTGAATCTCACGGGCCGGCGGGATCGGGTGTCGCTTCTTGCCAATGGAGCTCTGTTGCTGGGCCTGCTGTTGATGGCCCTGGTGGCTGCACGCAGCCATGGCGCCGTGCTGGCCCTGGTGCTGGCCTGCTGCGGTCTGGGCTACCTCTACCAAGGCCCCCCGTTCCGCCTGGGCTATCGCGGTCTGGGAGAGCCCCTTTGCTGGTTGGCCTTCGGTCCGTTGGCGACGGCCGCTGGCTTGATGGCCCTCGCCCCAGCGGGAGCGGCGACGGTGCCTTGGCGGGCAGCCCTGGAGCTGGGCAGTGGTCCGGCCTTGGCGACGACCTTGGTGCTGTTCTGCTCCCACTTCCATCAGGTGGAGGAGGACGCCGCCCATGGCAAACGCTCTCCTGTGGTGCGCCTGGGCACGGGACGGGCGGCGGCCCTGGTGCCCTGGTTTGTGGCGGGTTGCCTGGCGTTTGAGTGGGCGCCGGTTCTGGTGAACCATTGGCCCTTGACCGCACTGCTGGGGGCGGCGGGCTTGCCTCCAGCCCAGGCCCTGATTCGCCTGCTGCGGGAGCACCACCGAGAACCGGAGCGCATCAGTGGCAGCAAGTTTTTGGCCCTGCGTTTCCAGGCCCTCAACGGCTTGGGTCTGGCCCTGGGCTTGGCCTTGGGCTGATGCAACTGCAGTGGCGGCCCTATTGCTTTCGGCTGCCCAGTGCCTTGGTCAGTGCCCAAGGCCGCTGGCTGGAGCGTAGGGGTTGGCTGCTTCGTTTGCAGGGACCGGGCGGCTGCTTGGGATGGGGGGAGGTGCCCGAGCTGCCCGCCGCCTGGATCAAACCTGAGCCAGGACGTCTTCCGCTGCAGCAGGCCCTCGAGCAATTCCCGCTCGAGCAGGAGCGCAGCGGACTAGAGGCGCAGCTGCCCGAGCTGCCCAGTGCCTTGGCCTTGGGCTTGGGGATGGCCCTGGCTGAGCTGGATGGCCTGGGCGAGGACGGCTGGCTCCAGGCGCCCACCTCCGCTGAGCTTCTGCCGGCTGGTTCGGAGGTTCTCCCGGCTATGGCGGCCCTGCTCGAACACTCGTCCGCGGCTCCCCGGACTGTGAAGTGGAAGGTGGGGGTCGGCGCTGACGCCCAGGAGCGCGCGCTGTTGGATCGGTTGCTGGAGCAACTCCCAGCGAATTGGCACCTGCGCTTGGATGCCAACGGTGCCTGGGATCGTCAGACGGCCCAGTGTTGGGCGGAGCGCCTGCAGGGCGAGTCGCGCTTGCAGTGGCTTGAGCAACCGCTGGCTCCAGCTGATGTTCAGGGGCTGAGGACCCTGGCGGAGCGCGTTCCAGTGGCCCTCGATGAAGCCCTGCGGCAGTGCCCCGAGCTCTATGGCAGCGACTGGACGGGCTGGCGCGTGCACCGGCCCCTGGCGGAGGGCGATCCGCGTCCTCTGCTTCAGCAGTTGCAGCGGGGCCTGCCCCGCCTGGTGGTCAGCACGGCCTTCGAGACAGGGATTGGCCGGCGCTTTCTGCATCACCTGGCCGGTCTCCAGGCCCTCGGCCCCACTCCGGTGGCCCCGGGCCTGGCGCCCGCCTGGCAGCCAGAGGGCCCCCTGTTCAGCGCCGATCCCCAGCAGGTTTGGGAGGCGGCAGCCCCATGAGCCCTCTGCAGTTGCTGCTGGACCAGGGGGACCGTGCGGCCTTGGCCGAGCAGCTGCGGTTGAGTTGGCGCGATGGACTGACCACGGCAGTGGTGGCGCCTCAGGGAACAGGAGACGGTGGCGCCCCTACTGGAGGCAGCCCTGCCAGCCGGCCTGGGCCCGGGAGTCGTGCTGGGAACCGGCGGCAGTGCCGGCGCGCGCCGCTGGTGC
>NZ_ADXM01000015.1:0-78252 GCF_000179255.1 Synechococcus sp. CB0205 | reverse complement strand
CTCCAGTGCGCTGGCAGGTGCAGGGTGTAGGCGAAGAAGTCGAGTTTGCGCGCGGCAACCACCTTGGGGTCCAGCTGCCGCAGGGTGCCGGCGCAGGCGTTGCGGGGGTTGGCGAAGAGGGCCTCGCCGCGGGCCTGACGCTCGCTGTTGATGGCCGCAAAGGTGCCATCGGGGATCAGGGCTTCGCCGCGTACCTCCAGCCAGGCCGGCGGGTTCTCCAGCTGCAACCGCAGCGGAACTGAGGCGATCGTGCGGACGTTGGCGGTGATCTCCTCCCCTTGCTCGCCGTCGCCGCGGGTGGCGGCCCGCACCAGCACCCCGTTCTCGTAGCTGAGGGCCAGGGCATTGCCGTCGATCTTCAGCTCACCGACCATCGGCAGGGCGGTGCCGGCCTCGCGATCGAGCACCTTGAGTAGACGGCCGTACCAGGCTTCGAGCTCATCGGTGTTGAAGGCGTTGTCGAGGCTGAGCAGGCCGATGCGGTGGCGCACGCTGCTGAAGCCCGCCGCCGGCGCTCCCCCGACGCGCTGGGTTGGGCTATCGGCGCTGATCAGGCTGGCGTCGGCGTTCTCCAGGTCCAGGAGTTCGCGATAGAGCCGGTCGTAGACAGGGTCCTCCATCACGGGGGCATCGAGGACGTAGTACGCGTGCGCGGCTCGGTTGAGCAGGTCACGCAGTTCGCTGGCGCGTGCCTGGGTCCCGCTGGTGGTGCTGCTCACGGCAGGGCGTGATCAGGCAGCGGCCATCTTTTGGATGCGATCGACCTTCCAGTCGTCCTCGACTTTCACGAAGGTGAAGTCCAGGGGCAGCTCGGCGTTGTCTTCGGCCTTGAGCTTCACGGTCAGGGTGATCTGGTCTTCTTGGATCCGGGGACGGCCGGACTTTAGGTTGCGGTACTTGTTCAGCTGCAGGCCGGCCAGGAAGCGAATGAACTGCTGCCGGTTCACGTGGGAGCGGTAGTTCTTAGTGGTCAGCAGGTAGGCGGCGTCGATCCGGCCGGAGGCCACCTGGGTGAAGAACTGCTTGATGACCGGATTGATCCCCCGGGCATTCAGCACCAGCTTCACGGCGCTGATGGTCCAGTAGAGGAGGAGGGCCCCGGCGCCAGCCAACAGGGCTTTGGTGCCGATCTGAGAGATCAGGGCCGTATTGAGGTCCATCGCGCCCGGGACAGTTGTATGCGGCCCACGAGTCTGACTGACGGCCCCGTCAGAATGCGCCGCAGCCGTCCAGCTCCTCCGGCGTGCCCCTTGCACCGCTGCTGCCGCTGTATCACCGCCTGAACCGCGAGCACTTCGACGGTTCCCTGGCCAGCGCCGATGGCACCAGCCTGGTGAGCGTGCGCTGGAGTGACGGGCGGATGCGCCGCAGTGCCGGTCTCTACCGCTACGGGCCCGGCGTCAGTGAGATCGTTCTCTCGCGCCCCTTGCTGGAGCCGCTGCCGCTGGAGGCCTGCCTCAGCACGCTCTGCCACGAAATGATCCACGCCTGGATCCATCGGGTGGTCCGCGCCGATGAGGTCCATGGACCCGAGTTCCGGGCGCGGATGGCGGCGATCAACGGGGCCCAGCAGGAGTTCCAGGTCAGCGTGCGCCATAGCTTTCCGGTGCCGGCGCAACCGGCGAAGTGGCTGGCCCGCTGCCCCGGTTGCGGCCTGCAGTCCCCCTACCGCCGCCGCCGTCAGGGGGTGGCCTGCCGTCAATGCTGCGACCGTTTTGAAGGCGGCCGTTGGAGCGCCCGTTTCCAGCTGGTCTTCGAGCGCTCCGCCGCCTAAGTTCCGCCCATGGCCACGGTTCTTTGGGTTTGGCAACTCAGCGGCGTCTCGATCGCCCTGCTGGGTCTCGGGCGTGAGCGCTGGTTGCGTGCCCGCCGCCTGGGGCGGGGGTAGGCCTCACTAGCCTGATTGGATGCGCGACTCCTACGACGACTGGTCCCCTGATCGACCGGAGCGCCCGGCCTACCGCCGCGGGGAGCGAGGCCTGGACCAACGGATGGACCAGTGGGTGTCAGCCGGCCGCCAGCTGGTGGACGGTGTCTCCGGCGCTCGTCCAGGTGGTCGCCGCGCCTCCTCGGGCCTTCGCCTGGATCAGGTCGGACGTTGGGTAGAGGACAAGATCGACTGGCTTCTGGAAGATGACGACGGCTGGCGGGAGTCCTGGGAGGAGCCTTCGGCGCCCCAGAGCCGTCGCCAACCCTTAGATGCGATCTCCCGCCGAGGTCGATCTGCTCGCCCCGCAGTGGCCCCCGCGCCCGTGCGCGCTGAGGCTCAGCCGCAACCCAGTGCCCCTGCCTCGTCCCAAGAACCCGTCGACCCCGACGCTTGGCCAGAAGACGAGAGCTTCACGCTGACCCGCTGGAAGCGGGAGGCCAGCCCACGGATCTCAGATCGCAGCGTGGAGGTGGTTGATCCTCAGCCGTTCGATGCGGGTCTGGGTAGGTCGCTGCCCCGCTCAACCCGGCGCCGGGTGCGCTGAACCTGGTGCTTGGAGCGCCGGGTGCCGGCTTTCCGTTCCTGCACTTGGAAGGGGCAGCCCTGCTGGCGCAGTTGGGCGTTCACCGGCGCGATCAAATCGCGGGGAACGTCCTCGGCCATTTGCTCGACGCTGGTGCTGATGGAGGCGCAGCCGTCCGACAGCAGTTCCAAAAGAGAGGCCCACTGCTCGACAAGGGACGGCTGGGGAGGGCTGGTGCTGGTGTGGGGCCGTCTGCGAGAGCGGCTCCTGAAGGGAATCACGGTCATGACCATCCGATGCGTTAGGTCAATCATCCCGCCAGCACACCAGCCCGCAACCTGTCAATCCTTTTTTCGTTCAAGTCGTAACACTTGTTAGAAAGTGTTATGGGGTTTTGTGTTCGGCAGGGCCCAGCCAGCGCTCCAGCAGTGGTGAGAACACCTCACGGATCACGGTGAGTTCCCGGCCTCCGCGAAAGAAGCGGTAATGGCGGCTCCAGTAGGGGCCTGGGATCCCAAACCCCTCTTCCAGAGATGGTGCCTGGACCCGGGCCAGGCCATCGACCTCGCGATAGAGCTCGGCGCGGTTGGCGGTGAGGCTGGTCCAGATCGGCTGGTTGCGGGCCTGGAGGTGTTGTTCGGCTTGCTCTTGGTTCCACCAGCTCTCAGCCCAGGCCAGGGTGAGGGGGCCGCAGTGCAGCCAGACCTGCCTGCGCACCAGCGGTGGCTCGAGCTCTTCCACCTCCAGGGGGGCTTCGCTGGCCACCTGCTGATCGGCCTGCATGGCGATCACCTCCACCTGGACGGGTTGTCCCGTTAGGGATTGCAGGTGGCGGGTGGGGCTGCCATCCCCCAGCAGCAGCAGGCGCCAAGGACCGCTGAGTTGGGGGCCGCCGCTGACGGCATCGACGCAGAGGCCCGCGGCCACGGCCTCAGGCGCGGCTTGCCAGAGGGGCTGGGGCGAGGGCCAGAGCTCAGTGGCTTGATCCGGACTGCTCAGGGGCTTGGCTTTAAAAACCTGACCCGATGCTGACGCGCCGGCGCACGCCACTGCGTTCGATCACGGCCCCATCGCTCTGAATGGAGACCAGCCGCCAGCCGCTGCTGCCGATCTGCTCTCCGATCAGGGCGTTGCTTGAGCTCTTGCCCTCTTGAAAAATGGCCGACCCGCGTTGGCCCGGGATCTGGACGACACCCACCAGTTCCGGCAAGGCTTCTGCTGGGGCCGCTGACTCGCTTGGGAGGGCAGGAAGAGGCGGGAGCTGCGTGATCCAGGCTTCCTCTGGCGGCGGTGGCGGCAGGACCTCGCTGGTGGCGGGTTCCTCGTTTGGGGTGAGGTTGCGCAGGTCGCTGAGCAGGCGGGCGTTGCGCTCGATCTGGAGTTGCCGTTGCGCGCTACTCCAGCCCTGATAGAGGCCAAGGCCGGAGCCCAGGGCGCAGAGAATCAGGCCGGCCAAGAGCCACTGCCTGGACTGCAGGCGCAGGATTGAGCTGGTCCTGTTGGCTTCGGTCGACGTTGTCTCGCGAACGTCGACCTCAATGGCGTCGTTGAGCTCGGCCTGCTGTGGAGACGCCGGTTGAAAGACCCGATCCAT
The DNA here is from genome assembly GCF_000179255.1 of Synechococcus sp. CB0205. Lineage (NCBI taxonomy): Bacteria > Bacillati > Cyanobacteriota > Cyanophyceae > Synechococcales > Synechococcaceae > Synechococcus > Synechococcus sp. CB0205. The sequence goes on along the minus strand of NZ_ADXM01000015.1, from coordinate 74,205 downwards.
CACCTGCTCGGCCTTGAGCTCCCAGTAGGCCTTGGAGGTGTTGATGGAGCGGATCGGGCCCACGCGGCATAGCGCTGTGAGTGAACCCTATCGGCTTTGCGGAGTGCTGACGAGGGTGTTGTTGCGGCGACTGTCTAATTCCAACCAGAGCATCAGAGCCGTCACATCGGCATGGCTGACTCCAGGAATCCGCGAGGCCTGCCCCAGGTTGCTGGGTTCGATGGCGCTGAGTTTCTCGCGGGCCTCCCGCGAGAGGGTGCCGATCTGTTCGTAATCGATTCCCTCGGGGATCCGTCGCTCGGCTTGCTTTTTCAGTTGATCGATTTGCTGCTGCTGCCGGGCCAGGTAGCCGCTGTATTTGATGTCGATCTCAGCCCCCTCACGCACGTCTAAGGGGAGCTCGGCTTCGGCGAGGCCATGGCGCACCAGATCGCCACTGTGGAATCCCGGACGGCGCAGGAGGTCCGCCAGGGTGATCGATCCTTTGATCGCCGCCTTGGTCTCCTCAGCCACGGCAGGCGCAACCGGGTCGCTGACCTTGAGTCGCACGCTTTCGAGCCGCTGTTTTTCCGCCTCGATCGCCTCCTGTTTGCGCTGGTAGATCTCCCAGCGACGGTCGTCGATCAAGCCCAGCTCGCGCCCGAGGGGTGTCAGCCGGCGGTCGGCGTTGTCTCCGCGCAGCACCAGGCGGTATTCACTGCGGCTGGTCAGTACCCGGTAGGGCTCCCGCAGATCCTTGGTGATCAGGTCATCGATCATCGTGCCGATGTAGCTCCCCTCCCGGGGGAAGTGAACCGGCTCCTGCTGCCGCAGTTGACGCACGGCATTGAGTCCAGCCACCAGGCCCTGGGCTGCCGCTTCCTCGTAGCCGGTGGTTCCGTTGAGTTGGCCGGCGCTGAAGAGTCCCTTGACCCGTTTGGTCTCCAGGGAGGGTTTCAGCTGGGTGGCAGGCAGGTAGTCGTAATCAACGGCGTAGGCCGGCCGCAGCATCACGCACTGCTCCAGCCCGGGCAGGGTGCGCAGCAGTTCCAACTGCAGCCGCTCCGGCAGTCCCGTAGAGAAGCCCTGCACGTAGATCTCCGGGGTGTCTCGGCCTTCGGGCTCCAGGAAGATCTGGTGGCTGTCTTTGCCTGCAAAGCGCACGATCTTGTCTTCGATCGAGGGGCAGTAGCGCGGCCCTTTGCTGTCGATCACCCCGCCATAGATCGGCGTGAGGTGGAGGTTGTCTTTGATCAGTTGGTGCGTGGCCGCGGTGGTGCGGGTGATGTGACAGCTCATTTGCTCCCCGCTGACCCAGCTGGTGGGATCAAAGGAGAAGAAGCGATCGGCGGCGTCGCTGGGTTGCTCCTCCAGTTGATCGAGGGCGATGCTGCGGCGATCCACCCGTGCCGGCGTGCCGGTCTTGAGGCGGTCGGTCTGGAAGCCCAGCTCCTGAAGGGCTTCGGTTAGGCCCTCGGCCGCCTGCTCGCCAGCCCGGCCCGCTGACATCGATTGATGGCCGACCCAGATCTGCCCGCCAAGGAAGGTGCCGGCGGTGAGGATCACGGCCCCGGCGCTGTAGGTGCTGCCGAAGTAGGTCCGCACGCCTTGGATGGCGGCGTCCTCGACCACGAGTCCGGTGACCATGGCCTCGCGTAGGGCCAGGTTGGGGGTGTGCTGCAGCAGCTGCAGCATCTGACGGGAGTACTGGCGTTTGTCGGTTTGGGCGCGCAGGGCCCAGACCGCGGGGCCGCGGCTGGCGTTCAGGACCCGTTTCTGCAGGGCGGTGGCATCAGCCAGCCGGCCAATCACGCCGCCGAGGGCGTCGACCTCATGGACGAGCTGGCTTTTGGCGGGACCGCCGACGGCCGGATTACAGGGCTGCCAGGCAATCCGATCGAGGTTCAGCGAAAAGAGTGCGGTGCTGCAGCCCAAACGCGCGGCGGTGATCGCCGCTTCGCAGCCGGCATGACCGCCGCCCACGACGATCACGTCGAAGTGCTCGATTTGGGCGAAGTCAGCGGACACCATGTTTCGACGCTACGGCGCCGCCAGGTTGCGGAAGCGGGTGAACTGCGGCTCAAACAGCAGCTTGACCGTGCCCACCGGCCCGTTGCGGTGCTTGGTCACGATGATCTCGGTAATGCCGCGATCGGGGGTGTCGGGGTTGTAGTACTCGTCCCGGTAGATCATCAGCACCAGGTCGGCGTCCTGCTCGATCGAGCCCGATTCCCGCAGGTCGCTGAGCATCGGCCGCTTGTTGGTCCGTGATTCCACGCCACGGCTGAGCTGGGAGAGGGCGATCACCGGCACGTTCAGCTCCCGGGCCATTTGTTTGAGGCCACGAGTGATCCGCGAGAGCTCCTGGACCCGGTTATCGGATCCGCTTCCTTCCATCAGTTGCAGGTAGTCGATGATCACGACCCCGAGCTCCTTGCCGCTCTCGGCCATCAGCCGGCGGCAGAGGGATCGCATCTCCAGCACGCCGGCATTCGGCTTGTCGTCGATGTAGATCGGCATCTGCCCCAGGGTGCTGATGCCCTGGCCCAGCAGGGGCCATTCCTCCGGCTGCAGCCGACCGGTGCGTAGCCGACCGCTTTCGATGCCCACCTCCATCGCCAGCAGTCGATAGGTGAGCTGCTCCTTGCTCATCTCCAGGGAGAAGACGCAGACCGGCAGGTTGTGGAGCTGGGCCACGTTCTTGGCCAGGTTCAGCGTGATCGCCGTTTTGCCCATGGCTGGGCGGCCGGCCACGATGATCAGGTCGCTGCGCTGCAGCCCCTGGGTCATGGCATCGAGGTCGTAGAAGTTGACCGGGATGCCGGCCACGGCCGTCCCCAGGGAGCGGCTTTCGATCTCGTTAAAGGTGGCCGTCAGGATTTCCGCCGTTGGGGTGAGGCCAACGCTGGGCTTCTCCTGGCTGATGGCAAAGATCTTTTGCTCGGCCTCATCCAGCACCTGCTCCATGGGCTTGCCCTGGTCGAAGCCCAGCTGAATCACCTCGTTGCCGGAGCGGATCAGCTGACGGCGCAGGAACTTGTCCATCACCAGGCGTGCCACCTGGTCGATGGAGGCGGTCGAGAGGGTGCGCTCCACCAGCTCCACCAGCCGGCCGCTGCCACCCACCTTCTCCAGGGCTCCGGTGTCCGCCAGCCAGGCGGTCATCGCCGTGAGGTCCGTGGGCTTGCCCTGGCCATGGAGCATCAGGGCGGTGCGATAGATCTCCCTGTGGGCGGAGAGATAGAAGGCCTCCGGTTGCAGCACATCGGCGACGCGGCCGATGGCATCGGGGTCCAGCAGGATCCCGCCCAGCACGGCTTCCTCGGCCTCGAGGTTTTGGGGGGGCACGCCATCGGGCATCGCCTCGAAGCGTTCGTCCTCCCGCGGTCTGCCCCGGGGCGCCGCGCGACCGCCGCCGCCCTCATCGGCGTCGCTTTGGCTCAGGGGAACGCTCACCATTGCTTTGGCCGGGGCTTCAACGAAAAAGCCGCCAGTCCCGTTGGGGCCTGACGGCGAAGGGGTTGCTCATTGTGGCGGGAACCGATCGGTTCGCCCAGACCACGCTGAACGGTTCTTAGTGGCTGACCACTTCGAGGTTGATCTCGGCGGTGACGGCGCTGTGGAGCTTGACCTGCACCTTGTAGGTGCCGGTGCGGTGGATTTCGGGGACGATGATGTCGCGGCGGTCCACTTCCTTCTTGGTGGCGGCCTCGATGGCCTCGGCCACGTCGGCGTTGGTCACGGTGCCGAACAGCACGTCATCGCCACCGGTCTGCTTCTTGACGGTGAAGCGGCCGATGGTGTCGAGGGCGGTGCGGAAGTCCAGGGCTTCCTGCTTGAGGGCAGCCTGACGCTCAGCTTCCTTGGCGCGGCGGTGCTCCACCTGCTTCAGGACCGCGGGGGTCAGGGGAACAGCCTTGCCTTGGGGCAGGAGGAAGTTGCGGGCATAACCGGGGGCAACGTCCACCAGGTCACCGTTCTTGCCCAGGCTCAGGACGTCCTCGCTGAGGACTACGGATACACGCTTAGCCATGGGGATGCAGTCGAACGATCATCGAATTTGGCGATTGATTCAGACTACGCCACCACTTGCGGCCTGTGCTAGCAGCGGCCTAGGCAGGCGCACCTGGGTGGCGAGTCCCAGCCGTTGCAGCAGCCGGATGTGCATCCAGGTGAGGTCCGGTTCGCGCCAGCCCCAGCCGTGGCGCGCTGAGTGGGGGTAGGCGTGGTGGGTGTTGTGCCAGCCCTCGCCGAAGGTCAGGGCAGCGACCCAGGGGTTGTTGCGGGAGCCGTCGCCGCTGTCGTGACGGATGTAGCCCCAGCGGTGGGTTGCGGAGTTCACCAGCCAGGTGCAGTGGTAGACGACCACCAGGCGGAGGGGAATGCCCCAGAGCACCAGGGCCCAGCCGCCGGCGCCGCTGACCATGCCAATCCAGAAGAGCAGTCCCGCCAGGGGCAGCTGCAGCACCAGAAACCAGCGGTTGAGCCAGCGGTAGTAGGGATCCTTGGCCAGGTCACCCGTGAATTGCGGCACGGCCCGCTCAGCGGGGATATCCCGGAACATCCAGCCCATGTGGCTCCACCAGAAGCCCTGGTGGCTGTTGTGGTGATCTGAATCCGTATCCGAAAACTTGTGGTGGTGGCGGTGCAGGCCCACCCAGTCAATGGGGCCGTGCTGGCAGCTCAGGGCGCCGCAGGTGGCGAAGAAGCGCTCCAGCCAGTGGGGCAGCCGCAGAGCCCGGTGGGAGAGCAGTCGGTGGTAGCCGATGGTGACCCCCAGGCAGGCCGTGACCCAATAGAGGATGGCCAGGGTGCTGGCGGCTTCCCAGCTCCAGAAGCGTGGCAGGAGGGCGACGAGGCCCAGGCCATGCAGGGCGGCCATGAATCCGATCACTCCCCAGTTGCGGGGGAGCTGGTTGATGGGCGCTTGGGCGTGGTTGGCCCAGACGCTGCTGCGGCTGATGGTGGCAGTCATCTCCCTCCTCTCGATACGGACGCGATGTTCTCGCTAAAATGGTAGCAGTACGGATCCGTATCGGGTGAATTATCGGGACGAACTCGAAGCAGGCCGTGACGCGTTTGGGCATCTGATCAAGGTGTGGCACGAGCGGAACGGCTGGAGCCAAAGGGTTTTGCCCGCCCTGGCGGAGCGCCTGGAGCTCGGCCGTGTCCACAATTCCCAGCTCTCCAACCTGCGTAACCGCAAGTTGACCTCCCCGGGACCGGAGCTGTTTGTGGCCCTGGGCCGGATCAACGAATTGCTGGCGGCCCAGGGCCCGGCTGGACTCTCGCCAGAACTCGAGCAGCAGATCAGCGATCAGCCGGAGTTGCTCGCGGCCCTGCAGTCCTCGGCGCTGCCCCTGTTGAGTGATTCCGATGAGGCCTTGGGTCCAGCCCAGCTCTTCGAGATCTTTGTCGGCCTGCGCCAGCCGCCGGGGGCCTTTGACCTGCGCATTGATGTCGCCGAGGCGGCGGGCTTGAGTGCCGCCTTGGCGGAGCTGCTGACCGCTGGTCGTCCCTGGCGGCTGTGCAGAGATCAATTGATCGCGGCCTACCCCGGGGAGAAGCGACAGAGACGGGAGCGCTTCGCTGAAGTGATGGCCGGCCAGCGGGAATACAGCGCCGAGGAGTTGGATGCCGAGCTGGCGGACCTGCGCCGGACCCTGGCGGTGCTGGGGGCCGCGGATGAGCAGGAGCTCAGCGCCGATCAATTTTTGGATCTCCTACGCCAAAAAGCCCGACTGCTGGAGCAGCCGGGCCAGGGGGAGGAGGAGTCCGATCTGGCGGAGGCGATCCGCCGTCAGTTGCAGGCTTAGCCGCTGTAGCGGGCTTCGCGCACCCGCTTCGCCCAGCCCAGCTTGCGCAGCAGCTTGATGTGCTGCCAGGTGATGTCGAACTCGAACCAGCGCAGGCCATGACGGGCGCTGGAGGGGTGAGCGTGGTGGTTGTTGTGCCAGCCCTCGCCAAAGCTCAGGATCGCCACCCACCAGCAGTTGCGGGAGAGATCCGGGCAGTCGAAGTTGCGATAGCCGAAGGCGTGGGTGGCGGAATTCACCAGCCAGGTCACGTGGTAGACGATCACCAGGCGCAGGGGAATCGCCCAGAGCACCAGACCGAGGCCGCCGCCATGGACTTGGGCCGCTTCGCCGTACCAATACAGGGCTGCACCCAGGGGGATCTGGAGCAGGAGGAACCAGCGATCCAGCCAGCGGTAGAGCGGATCCTGGAGCATGTCGCCGGTGAAGCGGTGGATCTCCTTGATCGCTGGGATCTCATGGAGCATCCAGTCGCTGTGGGCCCACCACAGGCCGCGGGCGGCGTCGTGGTGGTCGTTGGGTTGGTCGGAGAACTTGTGGTGGTGGCGGTGGAGGCCGACCCACTCGATCGGACCGCTCTGGCAGGCCAGCGTGCCCATGACCACCAGCACCCGCTCCACCCATTTCGGAGCAACAAAGCTGCGGTGGGCCACCAGGCGGTGCAGGCCCAGGGTGACGCCGATGACCGTGGTCCAGTACAGGACTGCGAGCACGGCAACGCCTTGCCAGCTCCAGTACTGGGGCAGCAGCGCAAAGACAGCACCAACGTGGATCGCCAGCATGAAGCCGGTGGTCCCTGACTTGTATTTCCTCTGACTACGGGGAAGTTGTGCACGGGGCACCACCAGTGCGGCGCGCATCCGAGCCTCTTGGGCGGCGGTATACCCATTGGATCCGCTGGCTTGGTCCGACCCCTCGCGCTGAGAAGGGTGGGCCGCCGCAGCGGTGTCGGGGGCTTGGACCAAGATGAACTCCTTGAAGGGGCGCAGGCGTCGGGTCGCTGTGGTGCTCCAGCAAGGGAGCCTGCGCACCAATGGCCTGGGATGTCAGTCGGCTGTAGCCAAGACATCAGTTTGAAAAATCTAGACGGCTGGCCCACCGTCACGCGGGAGCAGCATGGGTTCACCTGTGGATGGCCATGACCTCTACTCACCAGGCCTGGGCTGCTGATCAGTTGGCCGTTGCCCTGGAGCGCACGGCGCCGGTGGCCCAGGAGCGTCGGGCGGGCATCAAGCCCCGGTTGCAGCGTGTGCTCGACGCCTTTGCGGCGGAGCGATTGGGGGTGCACCATTTCGCCTCCGTCAGTGGCTACGGCCATGGGGACCTGGGCAGGGAGGTGCTCGACCGGGTCTTTGCCCGGGTGCTGCAGGCCGAGGCCGCCGCGGTGCGCCTGCAATTTGTGAGCGGCACCCATGCCATCGCCGCTGCCCTCTATGGGGTGTTGCGGCCCGGTGATCGGCTCTTGGCCCTGACGGGGCGTCCCTACGACACCTTGGAAGAGGTGATCGGCATCCGGGGCGAGGGGCAGGGGTCCCTGGCGGAGTTCGGGGTGGCCTACGACGAGCTGGATCTCCTCCCCGATGGGAGCGTCGATGAGGCGGGAATCGCTGGGGCACTGGCTGTGCCCACCCGCATGGTCCTGATCCAGCGCAGCTGCGGCTACAGCTGGCGCCCGTCCTTGACCGTGGCGCAGATCGCTCGCTTGGTGGAGCGGGTCAAGGCGGTTCAGCCCGGCTGCCTGGTGTTCATCGACAACTGCTACGGCGAGCTCGTTGAGCTGCAGGAGCCCACCGCCGTCGGAGCGGACCTGATGGCGGGCTCCTTGATCAAGAACCTCGGCGGCACGATTGCCCCGACGGGCGGCTACGTCGCCGGGCGCGAGGAGCTGGTGGAGCAGGCCTGCTGCCGGCTGACCGCCCCGGGTATCGGTAGTGAAGGGGGAACAGGCTTTGACCTGCATCGCCTCCTCTTCCAAGGACTGTTTTTGGCGCCGCAGATGGTGACCGAGGCGCTGCTCTGCGCTGAGTTGACCGCAGCGGTGTTTGACGGCTTGGGCTACGCGGTCAAGCCCCTGGTGGGAGGGGTGCGCAGCGATGTGATTCAGGCGGTGCGCCTGGGGTCCCCCGAACCGCTGAAGGCCGTCTGCCGCGCTTTTCAGACCTGTTCCCCCGTGGGCTCCTACCTCGATCCGATCCCAGCACCGATGCCTGGCTACGCCAGTGAGTTGGTGATGGCGGGCGGGACCTTTATCGATGGCAGCACCAGTGAGTTCTCCGCCGATGGCCCCCTGCGGGAGCCCTACGTCCTCTATGCCCAGGGCGGCACCACCCAGGCCCATGCGGAGCTCGCCTTGGAGCGGGCCCTGCTGGCGTTAGCTGAATCCCATTACAAGGGTGGCCCTGGGAACAGCCGCGCCTCGGCAAATTCGACAGACTGATATCCACTTTCGCTGCGGCGCGGCCCATGGGTCTGCACTATCCCGATGACTGCCGCTATTCCGACAGCCACGAGTACGTGAAGTCCGAAGGGGAGCTGGTGCGCGTCGGCATCAGCGCCTTTGCGGTCGATCAGCTAGGCGACATCGTCTTTGTGGAGTTGCCCGAGGTGGGGGACAGCCTCAGCCAGGGCTCCAGCTTTGGTTCGGTGGAGTCGGTGAAGGCCGTGGAGGACATGCTCTCCCCGATCGATGGCACCGTGGAGGCCCGCAATGAGGCGGTCCTGGCGAGCCCCGAGGAGCTGCAGAACGACCCCTATGGCGAGGGTTGGTTGCTGTTGGTGCGTCCGAGCGCTCCGGCCCAGATCGAGGCTCTGATGGATGCCGCGAGCTACGGCGCCAAGGTCGACGGTCACTGATGGAGTTGAGCGCCTTCGTTCAGCGCCACATCGGGCCCACGCCCGCTGAGCAGCAGTCGATGCTGCGGGATCTCGGCCTGCCTGACATGGAGGCCTTGGTGCGCCAGGTGGTCCCCGAGCCGATTCGTCTGGAGCCTGCCCAGGCCCTGGAGGGTTTGCCGGCGGGTTGCCAGGAGTCCCAGGCCCTAGCCGAACTGCAGCAGATTGCCGCGGCGAACGAGGTCCGCCGTTCCCTGATTGGCCTGGGGTACTACGGCTGCATCACCCCGGCACTGATTCAGCGCCATGTCTTTGAAAACCCCGCCTGGTACACCGCTTACACCCCCTACCAAGCGGAAATCAGCCAGGGGCGCCTCGAGGCACTGCTCAATTTCCAGACCCTGATCAGCGAGCTCACCGGCTTGCCGATCGCCAACGCGTCGTTGCTGGATGAGGCCACGGCGGCTGCGGAGGCCATGGCCCTGAGCCTGGGGGCTTGCCGCAACCGCAAGGCGCGCCGATTCCTGGTGGATGAGGCGGTCTTCCCGCAGACCTGGGCGGTCCTGGAGACCCGGGCGGAACCGCTGGAGCTCGAACTGGAGCGGGTCAATCCCCAGGAACTCCTGGAGCGGCCCGAGGCGTTCAGCGACGCCTTTGGTCTGTTGCTGCAGCTGCCGGGGACCTCGGGAGCGCTCTGGCACCCGGGTGAAGTGATCGCCGCTGCCCGGGCCGCAGGCGTGATCGTGACGGCGGCTGTGGATCCCTTGGCCCAGGTGCTGATGGCACCGGTGGCCGAGCTCGGTGTGGAGATTGCAGTCGGAAGCACCCAGCGCTTGGGCATTCCCTTGGGCTTTGGCGGCCCCCATGCGGCGTTCTTTGCCACGACTCCTACCCACCAGCGCAAGATTCCAGGCCGTTTGGTCGGTCAATCGGTCGATGCCGAGGGGCATCCGGCGTTGCGCCTGGCGCTGCAGACCCGTGAGCAGCACATCCGCCGCGACAAGGCCACCAGCAACATCTGCACCGCCCAGGTTCTGTTGGCGGTGATGGCCAGCTTCTACGCGGTGCACCACGGCCCCGATGGCCTGACGGCGATCGCCCGGCGTCTGGTGCTGCTGCGGGAACTCTTGCGGCGTGGCCTCGAAGCCCTGGGCTATCCCCCCGAGGCGGCCCCGGGCCTCGACACCCTGCGGGTGCACTGCCCGGATGCGGCGGACGTGATCGCGCGGGCGGCGGCGGCGGGCTTCAACCTGCGGCCTGAGGCCGACGGGTTTGCCATCAGCCTCGATGAGCTGAGCGACCTCGAGGAGCTGCAGCGCCTGCTCTCCGCCCTGGCGGCCCTGCCGCAACGGGCCCCGGATCTGGCCCAACTCGAGCACGCCCTGTTGCAGGAGAGCCAGGGACAACCGATTGAGGAGCGCCTCTGGGGAACCCTGGTGCCCCGTCGCTCGCGCCCATGGCTGCAGCAGCCGGTCTTCCATCGCTACCGCAGCGAGACGGAGTTGCTCCGCTACATCCAGCGGCTCGTCTCCAAGGACTTCTCCTTGGTCCACGGGATGATCCCGCTGGGGAGCTGCACGATGAAGCTCAATGCAGCTGCAGAGCTGCTGCCGGTCAGCTGGCCAGGGTTTGCGGGTCTGCATCCCTTCGCGCCGGCGCACCAGAGCGCGGGCTATCGCCGTTTGGTGGCGGACCTCGAGCATTGGTTGTCGGCGATCACGGGCTTCGCCGGGGTGTCCCTGCAGCCCAACGCCGGCTCACAAGGGGAATACGCCGGCCTACTGGTGATTCGCGCCTATCACCGCAGCCGCGGCGACCAGCAGCGCCGGATCTGCCTGATCCCCACCAGTGCCCATGGGACGAACCCCGCCAGCGCCGTCATGGCTGGTTTGACGGTGGTGGCCGTGGCCTGCGACGACCAGGGGAACATCGACCGGGCGGATCTGCAGGCCAAGGTCGAAACCCACAAGGACGAGCTGGCGGCCCTGATGGTCACCTACCCCTCCACTCACGGCGTCTTTGAGGAGGGCATCCGTGAGATCTGCGCCTTGGTGCATCAGCACGGCGGACAGGTGTATCTCGATGGCGCCAACCTCAATGCCCAGGTGGGCCTGGCGAAGCCCGGGATTTATGGAGCGGATGTCTGCCACCTGAACCTCCACAAGACCTTCTGCATCCCCCACGGCGGCGGCGGTCCGGGGGTGGGGCCGATCGCTGTGGCCTCCCACCTGTTGCCCTTCCTGCCGGGCCATCCGTCTGCGGAGGCCTGTGGGGGTGATCAGGCCATCGGACCGGTGAGTGCAGCCCCCTGGGGCAGCGCCAGCATTCTTCCGATCAGCTGGATGTACATCCGGATGATGGGCGGCGCGGGCCTGCGCCAGGCCAGTGCCGTCTCCCTCCTGGCCGCCAATTGGTTGGCACATCAACTGGAGGATCACTTCCCGGTGCTTTATCGCGGCCAATCCGGAAGGGTCGCCCATGAATGCATCTTTGATTTGCGGCCGCTCAAGCGCAGTGCCGGATTGGAGGTTGATGATCTCGCCAAGCGCCTGATGGACTACGGCTTCCATGCCCCGACGGTCAGTTGGCCGGTGGCGGGAACGGTGATGGTGGAGCCCACCGAAAGCGAGGGTTTGGCGGAGCTGCAGCGCTTCTGTGATGCGATGGCCGCCATCCGTGCAGAGGCTGCAGCGATTGAGTCTGGGGCGATCGATCCTGAGAACAATCCCCTTAAACGTGCGCCGCATACGTTGTCAGCGGTGACGGCGGATGTTTGGGATCGTCCCTATAGCCGTCAGCAGGCGGCCTACCCCCAGGGAGAGGCGCAGCAGCAGGGCAAGCTTTGGCCGGCGGTGGCTCGCATTGATAACGCCTTCGGTGATCGCAACCTGGTCTGCACCTGCCCATCGGTTGAGGAAATGGCCGTTTCCACCTCAACAGCAGCTTGATTAGGGTTTAAATTGTTTGGCAAAGGGAAAAGTGCAGAATTTCTTTCTGCATCGTCCCTTGATTTCCTCTCAAAATCTGCTGCAACTGCAGTCATCGCTGTAGTCCAGGGGGCCCATGAGCGACGAGACCAAAACAACGACCCTCGAAGATCAGCCGGCAGTGAAGTTGCCTTCTCTGCAGGGCAGCCTCCATCAAGCAGCCGTGACCGGTCAGACCCTGCGGGTCGAGGGCACCAACGTTGTGCGGGTTCCCTTTGGCGTTCGCCGCCCGCGCCGCACGCGTCCTGCTCGCCCTGAGCATTGGGCCACCGTGGTGCTGCCGTTCCAGGCTGGCGGCTCTACCCCGCCCCCGCCGCAGGCCGCCTAACTCGGGTTCTGGTCAAGGCGCCAGTCGATCAGCGCCTTGACGTCTTCCACTGAGCTGGCTGGGGCCCGGAAGGGCAGCAGCTTCATGGGGCTGCGTTCGGGCCTGACCATCCAAGAGAGATCCTTCTGGGGGATCAGTACGAAGCCGCGATAGCGAACAATCCAGCGCTGAGAAGTCGGACTGGCCTTGGGCAGAGCTCCCATCCAGCGGCAGTGGCATCAGATCTTCATTTCAGCCCTTGTCTGGCTGAGCCCCCCTGAATTCAGCTTTTCTTCCGCTGCAGATCACGAGATCTTGCAGGGCGCTCAGTAGTTGGCGCCGCTGCGGCGTTGGTGAACGGCGGTGGTGGCCTCCGCATCCAGCAGTGCTCCGGATCCCACCTGGGCATAGATCAGCCAGTGGTCGCCGCATTCCATGCGCTGTTTGACGCTGCAGTCGAGCCAGGCCAGGGCCTCGGGAAGGATCGGTTGACCGCCAGGGCTCTGCTCGAGCTCCAGGCCTGCGAAACGATCGGCCCCCGGGGCAAAGGGCTGCAGGAATTGCTTCATCGGTCCGCTCTCCCGGCCGGAGGCCAGGACGTTGAGGGCGAAGGAATCACCAACGTGCAGCAGGGCCTCCACGGCCCGGTCCTTGGCGACGGCCACCGTCAGGCCCGGCGGGCTGAAGCTCGCCTGGCTAACCCAGCTGGCCACCATGGCGCCGCTGAGTTGACTTTCGCCAGCGCCCTTGCGCGTCGTCAGGACGCAGAGTGATCCCACGACCCGGCCCAGGGCGAGGACGGCCGGGTTGCTGCGGCTTTCGCTGAGGCCACCACTGGTGGAGCTGCGGCGTTGGGCCTTGCGTTGCGCTGTGATCAGGCTGCGGCCCAGGCCCGTTCCGGTTTCCTCCAGGGTCTTGATCGTGGCCGCATCGGGACTGAACTTCACCCGCACCGGCTCAAAGGCGAAGCTGAAGCCGCCGTCGCGCAACTTGCTCTCGAGCAGATCAATGGCTTCACCGCTCCAGCCAAAGCTGCCGAAGACCCCAACCGGTTTGGAGCGATCACCCTCTGCCAGCACCGTTCCGAGGGCGGAGACGATCGGCGTTGGGGCATGGCCGCCGAGGGTGGGGGAGCCGATCAGCAGGGCATCGCAACTGCGGATGGTCTCGAGCAGTTTTTCGGCTGGGGTGAATTCGCAGTTGACGCTCTCGACCCGCACGCCGGTGCGGGAGACCCCTTGGGCCAGGGCGTCGGCGATGGCGGCGGTGTTGCCGTAGGCGCTGGCAAAGAGCAGCGCCACCGAGAGGCTGGAGCGCTCTTGGGATTCACCCCAACGGCGGTAGTCCACCAGCAGGCTGCGCCAGCTTTCGGCGATGGCCGGGCCGTGTCCCGGGGCGATGCAGCGAATGGAGAGCTCATCGATGCGGTTGAGCACCGCTTCCACCTGCCGGGCCATCGGAGCCATCAGGCAGTCATAGAAGTAGCGACGGTCTTCTTCGGTGCTGCTGCGGTTGGCTTCGGCCCACTCCTGGCTGCAGAGGTGCGCCGAGAAGAACTTGCCGCTCATCAGCAGGCCGGTGGTCTCCTCGAAGGCCATCAGCGCCCCGGGCCAGCGCGGGGTCGGTGCAGAGAGCAGGTTGATCCTGTAGCCGTCCGTGCGCTCAAGGCTGTCCTCACCGCGGACCACGGTCAGGGGCGGCAGCTCCGGCAGGGCGGCCGCTTCCTGTTCTGTGGGTTTGCGCTGGGCCCAGAGGTCCTGCAGCAACTTGGCGCCAGGGTTGGAGGCGATCAGCCGCAGCTTCTGCCAGCGGCGGGCCAGCTCGTGCAGCAGGGCAATCCGGTTGGGGTTGACGTGGCTGACGACCACCTGGAGCTCGCTGTCGCCAGGAATCAGCTCCGCCAGTTGCTCCAGGTAGGGCTCGGCGAAGGAGGCACCGGGGGGGTGGACCAGCAGGGCTGAGGTGTCGCTGCTGGGGAGGAAGAGGAAGCTGTTGGCGCTGGTGCCCCGCTCCAGGCCGTACTCCACCTCGAAGCGCAGGCGCTTGGGGCTGAGGCCCCGCAGGCAGATCAGGCCAGGTTCGATCGGCAGCTGAATGACCTGCCGTTCTGCTGTGGCGCCGGCCATCAGTAGTGCATCCCTACTTTTTTGACAAACCCAGTCATAGCAACAGGAGTGCGGGGGTCATTTTTGGTCTTCAACTCTTTTTCAACTGGTCTCCCGACTTTTGACAGCACCAGTTTTCCCCCGTTCTTGACCCATTATCCCAAGTTCAACAGGCATCTGGAAACCAGCATTACAACCAGAAAAAGCAGAAAATATATAAACGACCTTTTGAGAGTAAAATATCTGGGAAAAATATTTTTATATGACTAATATTTCACTCTCGTTTTTGGTTCGTTGTAGGTTTATAGTATCTTCAAAAATAATATACGCATAAGTGTCTTTATGATACTTCGTCTAATAAGTCTTCAACCTTATCCATCCATTTTCTAAATGTAAGTCTTTCACCAGAATAATAAAGTCGTCTAAAATGGGAAATAAATGCATTTATATCTTCATTCATCATATACCCTTCAAGACCCTTCCATAATGTTGGGTCATTAGTAAGTTTATCTATCTTCTCCTCCCTTTTTCGTCGTTGGTATGCAGTAAGCATTCTTTTAATAGTGTTCTTTGACTTTTCCTGTTTTGCATCATATAACATCTTCTCTCTAATGCGTTCTTCTTCCTCATCATCACTACCAGTATATTGTCTATCGTATCTTGGGTTATTTGCAATAATATCCTTAATGGTTTTCTTTCGTCTCTTACTTTCGTCCATTATACGACCCTTCTATAAGTTTTTCCAAAAGTTCTTCTGGTTTAGACCTTTTCTTTTTTGCGTCTTCTAATAGCATTTCGTAAAAAAGTGTCTTTATCCTAACCTGTTTATACATTTTGGTTAAACTCCCGTGTTTGTTTTGATAATGCAACTATTCTTTGATATAAGAATGGTTCTTTTTGAAGAGTAGTATTCATATGCAATATACCAACAACCCTTCTTGTGGTAATAGTGTCTCTTATCATATGAACCAAGACTATCCAGTAGAGTTTTCATAAAGTCTTGGTTCATATAACATAGAACCTTGACTAACTCATCTCTATGTTTCTCTTCTGGTTTAATACCATTAGACTTGCAAGCAACATAGGTTTTAAGGTTAAGTCTTTCTTCTAATATACTATTCATAATAACTCCATTTCTATGCGGTTGTAAGGTTCTTTCTATTCTTTGACTTCATACCCTCTTTAATGTAGTTTCTAATAAGAGCAGAAACAGGAACATACGATAGGGAACTTTCCAAAGTTAGTTCTTTATAAAGTGTTGTCTCTTCATCGGGAAATGAGACATTAATGTTTTGTCTTGACATAATGGTTTTACTGCGGAACTATGGGGTTAGAGTTGATAAAGTCAAATGAGATATGAGAAGAATGAGTTTCTTTGTTTAAATATCCCATAACATTATAAGGTGTTTCAACACGGGTAATATCTATTGTTTTCCATTTAGATAAACACTTGGTTTCTTTTCTAATAGAAGTATCAAATATATCATAAAGAGTATCAGTATCAAAAGTATTTAAGTTTTTACCCGTTAGTAGTATATGAGTATGGTATTGCAACTTGGTCTTACCTTTTTCGTGGAAAAACAATAGGTTAGGGAACTCATATTTGTCTGGTCTATCCAGTCGTTTAATACCATAAAGTTTTTTAAGAATACGGCATTTGACTTTCTGGGTGTCTTTAATAACCTGTTCTTCTTCGTTGCGTTTCCTCTCCCAATACTTATAAAGTGGCACTTCTTTCCAAATGTCTCTCATAGTCTTGAAACCATATCTATCCCCAAACCCGAAGAGTTTATTTGTCTCCTTAATAGGTTTAGAATGTTCTACTGGGTGTTGGTAATGCATAGAGACCATAAAAACTGGTTCTACTCCTAATATGAGTTGGTTATGCAGATAAAGCAAAACCTCAATATAATAGTCGTAGTCTTTCTGTGTCTTTATATTCAACTTGGGGTGTAATGGTATATGGTTCTTATGCAGTTTGATAGAAGAGTGAGACATTAATAATAAATAGAGATACAGCAAAGCATTTGAGTTTTTAACCCCAAAAAAGTTGATATGAAAACTACTTACTTGTTTCCCCAAGTATCTTCTAACTTCGTCTTATGATAAAAACTACTGGTAGGTTTGAAAAACAGGTTTCTTTTTGAGAAACCGATACTTGTTTATACTATCCAAGAGGGACTAACTTTTTCGGTAGGTATTGTCAAAAACCAAATGTCAATAGAACGGGTTGTATGTCGCAACCCGTTTTATTTATGCAAATAATACCACAAATGCAACAACTTGTCAAGCAAAAATGTCATCTATCCATCACACGCAGTCTTAACTGACGAAGAAGTGCGAAAGAAATACAACGCACTTAATAATAAAAAACAATATTTAATATCCCTTTCAAAGTCATATTGTAAAACTTGTGTAATAAGTTCTACCTAAAAACCCTTTTTCTTCGCACTTTGAATGGTCTTTCTCAACTTCTTGATATTCTGTTGGTAGTGTTGGTTCTTCTTGCGTTTAATATTGGTAGGTTTCTTCATATACTCAAAAAGTCCATCACCAAATATTAATGGACTTATATTCTCTGGCAGTTCAACAGAGTTCTCCATAAAAACACGATAAGCATTCCGTTTTGAGTATTCATCAACACTTCTGCCGCAGTCTATAAGTTCTTCAAGAGTATCTCTAACCCGTTCTGTTTCTGCAAATATATAACCATACTCTCCGTCTTGGTAAGTTTGTAGTGCGGTAAGACCATTAGCAATAGCACCAAAGACTAACGACTTCGGGCAAATACAGGACTTATTAATATTCTCCCAGTATTTCTCTGCCATAGTGTTTGAATGCGGTATATCGTAATGAATAACCTTTAAGTCTTCTGGTTTTATCATCACTTCTGCTTCATCACTATCAACGAAGAAACCTATTATTGTCTTTGGGTCGCATTCGTATTCACATATTATAGGTTTACGACTTTTCTTGTCTCTTACAGCACTTATCTCTCTACCTTTGGTTTCTATGTATTTGTCGGTAGGAACATACCAAGTTTCTTCCGTATTGTAATATCGGTTGTCCTTGAAGTCTTCGTCAAAATACTCACCACATATAGACCTGTGTGCGAAATACCACGCAACTCTTTCGTCTAATGTATATGAAAGACCAGTTCCACTATCTTGCAGGTAATATAGGTCTCCATCACTTTTAAGTCCCTTTCGCACTCTGTCCGTATCTTTGATACTAAAACCTCTGTATATCCTGAACTTTTCACCAGTTTTTAACTTCTCCCTTAATAGTCTTAACTCCTGAAATGACATATGTTCTTTCAGGTTCATACTACTATTACCTGACTTTCTTTTGTATTCTTCTTCAACGAGTTCAATAATAATATTATTGTCGTTGTCCGTGCAGTATCGGGTTATTTTGTCTCCCCATTCATTACGCAAGTTGTCGCAGATATTATAAGTGTTTATTTTGAGTGCGGTTAATGATATATCGCATAACAAGTCGTCATCGTCTATCAACTTTACCTGTTTATATCTGTATTCGTTTGAAAGAGGGCATATCGCATATCTAACAAACTCTTTAATAGCAATAGAAAGGTCTTTAAACTCCCGAAGACATCCAACAGAATATAACCTGTCATAATATACGACATCTTTGAGTTTGTTTAAGTAGTTCCCTATGTAAGTCTGCGTATCCTTGAATGTCTCTTCAAGTTCTTCCATCCATCTACTATCACCAGTTAAGAAACTTTGAAACTCTATTGGTTTTATAGCATCCTCTAATGGTTTCTTTTGCAGAATATCTTTTAATGCGTTAATATTGATAAGTCTATCAACAATACCATCAAGTTCATTCTTGGTTTCAGTCTCTATTAACTTCCTCGTCTTTTTATCCATCTGTTTTTTTGAGTGCGTGTTTCAGAACCTCGCACATCCTCTCGCAAACAGAATGACGCAGAAATACCCGTTTCAAACCGCATCGTCTCTTGCAGGAGCATCTGGGAGTGTCTGGTAATGCACTTGGTCTGTCTGGTCTTGGTCTCTCATTCACCAGATATGAACCAGAAAACTATTATATAAAAAAGTCCTCCGCATTAGATACGGAAGACCTGTTGTTTGTATGATAATAAAGTCTGGAAATGGTCTTTTTTTATTTTAGGTATGGGTTTGTTTCTTTTGGCATCCAGTATTTACCTATGCAAGGTGCGGCATCACCATCGGTATAGTCTTTTCCAAACTTTTTCTTTTGTTCTTCTATGCATTCATAACCTTTCTCCAAGTCGGTCTTTTCTTGGCAGGAACTTAATAGAAGACCCAAAGAAACCAGAAAAAGTGCAGTTATTTTAGGCATTTCAGTTCTCGTTCTTCCAATAGGGACTTTCGGTTTTCTTGACAGGCAGAACATAACCCATCTCTTCATACTCTTTTTTCTTCTCAAATGCATTTTTTAGAGACTGCATCGCATCATCCATAGACATCTTACCTTCTGCAATATCACTCTCATAGTAAGACATCTGCATCTTCGCAAGAAGTTCGTTCTTCTGGTCCTTTGTTAGAAGTCTCTTTTTGCCAGCAACTTTTTTGTCATAGTTAGAACTTGCACGAACCTTCAACGAAACAGGTTTTTCTGCAAACTCAACATCAAAGTCATCTTTCAAACCTTTAACAAGGTAATGAACGACTACACCAGTCATAGAGTTTGGTAATGCGTTAAGAGTATTTGTTCGTTCTGCATCACCATCAATAAACTCACTCTCCAACAACTCTTCTTTCTTTGAAGCAAGTTTATTGATAAGTTCTTTTACTGCACCTTCAACATTCAGTAGAATAGTAGTTTTATCATCTGCGGAAATGGGAAGTTTAATGGTCTCCGTTTCTTCCGCAGGAATAGCAGTAGCAGTCATTTCAGGACGAAACCTGTGTTGGATACTCCGTCAGTATATAACCTCACCAACCACCTGTCAAGCATTTTTTCTCTATATGTCATCGTCAATACCCTTCGGTCTCCAACCTTGTCCTTTTGTTATTTCCTCACTCATTAATAGTGTCGTCAAATGACTATAAGTAGTTTCAATATAAGTAATACTCGTTCCCATATTCAAAGAGAGTGTATGCATATCAACCTTATTTAAAAGTCGTTGAGTGCAGTAAAAATGTCTTGCGGAATATAATGTAATATGTCTTCCGTCTTGGTCTAACCTTTCTTTTAGACCAGATAGTTCTAATACACTTTTCAGTCTTTTATCAAGTGCAGGAGTTTGATAGGCAATATTCGCACCCCTTTTTGTTTTAGATAGGTTTATGAATACAAAGTCATTAGGTTCTGGTTCGTATCCTATCTTTTTATAGTGTTTCTTTATTCGTTCAAGTTTTTCCGCAATAGGAGCAACAATATTTCTACTCTTACCCGTCTTTGAGTTCTCTGCGTGTATATGAATAACTCTATTCCTCTTCTTGTTCTCGGCACTATCATTTGGGTTTATAGTTATATCACTCCATCTCATACCCAATACCTCTTTCGTTCTTGCACCAATATTATAATGAATACTGAAATATAGTGCGAAAACTCTTCTCTTGACTTGTTCTAACTCACTTAAACCTTTCTCTCTGCAATACTTATTCTGCATCCATTTAGTAAGTTCTTCGTATTCTTCAACATTCAGCACATCTCTTTTTGGGGCATTATCAGGTTGAACTTTTAGATACTTAAACTTCGGGAACTCGTTGTACGTTATATACTTCTCTTCAAGTGCAATATCACGATACATCTTCTTCACAGAAGCAATAATATGGTTGATAGTCTCACGACTTCTACTTGTTTCTTTGTAATATTGTTTAGGTTGGTTTAGTATCCAGTTCCCGAAGTCTCTTCCAATATCAGGAGAAAGTTTCTCAATATGCACCTTTTCCAGTTTCAAGAACCTAATATATAAAGTCCAGTATTTAAGTTGTTGTTTCAGTCTATCGTAGGACTTATGAGTAATGCCAGTTTTGGGTATGTGCGTTAGTTCTCCACTTCGTCTTTTTAAATAAAGTTCTACCATTTCGTTGGTAGTTATAGAAACCATCTTCACACCCTTCATCAACTTATCTTTCTTCTCTCTATATAATGTCTCCGCAGCAACAAGAGCATTAACTCTGTGTCTTGTTCTTAATGACTTTGAATAAACCTTCTTTGTGTCCGCATCGTATATCCTTACGTAATAGTTTCCAGTTTTGGTTCGTCCATCTCGGTATATAAAGCAGTCATCACGAGTTTCAAAAACAAACTCTTTATCAACAAATATTTTATTACCCTTATCCTTCTCTCTCTCCTTTTTTTCTATATTAGTGCTCTCTTTCTTTTTGAGAGCACCCAGAATATCAACTATCTGTATAAAGTCTTCTGCATTTAACCCTCTTGCGTCCAATAACTCCGCAAGAGCATCAATATGCGGTTTGTCAGCAGGAGGGGTCAAAAGTTCAACTGGTTTTCAACGCACCAGTTCTGTTGAACCCCATTCTACTGGACTTCAACTCGTCTTCAACTCTGGTTTTTTGGTCTGTCTGGTCTTGAAAAGTCTTGTGTTTGCAGTCGGTTTGGGGAAATGGCAACCACTAATGACTATTAGTAGTGGTTCCCCACTTTGCGGTGATGAACAGCCGTGCGCGCCTCGGTGTCAGAGACGTTGCCCTGCTCGACCTCGCCGTAGATGATCCAGTGGTCTGGGCCCTCCATCCGCTGGCTGACGCGGCAGCCGAGGAAGGCCAGGGCATCGCCTAGGACCGGTCCGCCGTTGGCGACGCCCTCGAGGGTGTTGACCCCGGCAAAGCGATCGGCACCCGGCGGGAAGCGCTTGAGGAAGTGCCGCATGAGGTCCTGGTAGTTGTCCTCCCGCAGGATGTTCAGCACGAAGCGATCACCCACCTGCAGCAGCGCTTCGATGGCGCGGTCCTTGGCCACGGCCACGGTGATGCCGGGGGGATCAAAGCTGGCCTGGCTGACCCAGCTGGCCACCATCGCTGAGGCCCGCTCGTCCTGGCGTGCGGTTACCACATAGAGACCGCCAGACAGGCGCCCGAGGGCCTTGTCCAGGTCGCCATCGAGGGACTTCATCGCGGCGATGGTCTTGGCTCGGGTCAGGAGTTGACCGAGGTCCGTGCCAGCTTCTTCGCAGCGCTGGTAGTCGTTGCCATCGGGAACCTGGCGCACCCGCAGGGGCTCGAAGGCTTCCTTCTGGCCCATGCTGCGCAGCTGCGTGGCGACCGCGTCAATCGGTTCGTCGTTGCCGCCGTAGGCGTCGTAGCTGCCGATCCACTGCTTGGGTTTGAGGGCCGCCAGCAGGGTTCCGATGGAGGCCTGCAGCTCCGGGTCGGGGTTGGCTGGCCAGGTGGGAACCACAACGGCGCTGGCCTCGCCGATCAGGGCGCTGAGTTCCTGGGCGTCCGTTGCCCGCAGGTCCACGAGTTGCACCTGGGCTTCGGCTTTGCCAATGCCACGGGCGATGGCCTGGCTGAGGCGGTCGCAGAAGCCGTATTGGCTCAGATAACAGACGGCGGCGTAGGCCTCGCCTTTGCTGCGGTCGCTGCTCCAGTCCTTGTAATCCCCCATCCAGAGGTTGAGGTGGTGGCGCAGCAGCGGTCCGTGCCCGGTGGCGATGGTGTGGATGGTGCCCTCGAGGCCATCCATGCGCTTCATGGCCTGGAGGACGCTGCGGGCGTTCGGGCCCATCAGGCAGTCGTAATAGAAGCGGAAGTCGGGAGCGAGGGCGCCGGGGTCCACATCGAAGGTGTCCTCGGAGCAGTAGTGCATGCCGAAGGCATCGCAGGTGTAGAGGATCCCGGTGCCGTGGTCGAAGGAAAAGATCGTGTCTGGCCAGTGCAGGTTGGGGGCACTGAGGAACTCGAAGCGGTGCTGAATGCCGCTCTCGGGGTTGGTGCCCAGGTCCAGCTCCTCGCCGCTTTTGACGGCGCGGCTCTTGAAGGGGCGATGCACCTGGTTCTCGAGGAACTGGATGGCGACCTTGGAGCCGACGACCTCAATATCCGGATTGAGATCGATGACATGGCCCACCAGGCCGGAGTGGTCCGGTTCGGTGTGGCTGACGATCAGCACGTCGATGGCCTTGGGATCGATTTGCTCCTTGAGGAGCTCCAGCCAGATCCCTTCGAACTTGAGGTGGCTGGTGTCGATCAGGGCGGTGCGCTCACCGCGCACCAGAAAGCTGTTGTAGGTGGTGCCGTTGCGCAGGCCGAACTCAATGTCGAAGCGGCTGCGGTCCCAGTCCAACGAGCGGATGGTGCTGGTGTCCTTGGCGATGGCCTCGCACTGCAGGCTGAGCCGGGGCGTGCTTGCAACGACAGCCATGGGATCACCAGGGGGGCAGGTGAACTCTACGGAGCTTCTCTGGAGAGCTGGCTGATCCAGCCGTCCCCTCCAGTCAGAAAAAAGCCCTGGCTTGCGGCCAGGGCTGGGTCCCGTCTCTCTCTGATTGGTGTGATCGTTCTGGTCGCCTAGCCCTCCACCTTCACCGAGACCGTGGTCATGGTTTGGGCCTTCGGCGCGGTGACCAGTAGAAGGCCATCGCGGTAGTGGGCTTCGAGGCCCTCCCGCTCGATGCCGGAGGGGAAGCGGAAGCTGCGGCTCCAGGTGCCATAGCGGAATTCGCTCAGGAGCGGCGCTTGGGCATCGGCGGCCTCCTCGGGGGCGAGGCGCTCGGCGCTGATGACGAGGGTGCGATCGGTGGCTTTGACATCGATCGAGTCGCGCTTCACGCCCGGCAGTTCCAGGGTGATGGCGAAGCCAGCCTCGGTTTCACGCACTTCGGCGGCGGGCACGCGCTCGGCGGTGTGCAGTTGCTGCTCGAGTTGTTCGAACAGATCAAAGGGTGATTGGCGCAGGGTCAGCATGGCTGTTCCTCCAAGACTTGACTGGGCGGGGTGATGACCCGCAACGCCAATGTGGCTCCGCTGAATGACAACCAAGAGGGCGCAAACCGACCCTTTCAGTACGGCCCTCACCCCTCGGGTTCGGTTGCTACACCTTGGTTTTCGTAGGAGCCGAACCGCCCCTTAGAGCCACCACCAGTTGCTGAAGGCCGCGGCTTGACCGCAGGCGTGCCCATCGGGGTCCTGGAGGCTCCAGAGCCGGGCGTTCTGGATCTGAAAGCGCCGGCCGCTGCTGCTGATGCGGATGCCGCTGTACCCCTCGATCGCTTGCTGGTTCAAGGCCTGCTGCAGCGCCAGCGCGCGGCTATGGCGCTCTTGCGGTTCGGCGGTGAGCCGCGAGGGCATGCCGACCATGGCGCTCCAGGGGCGCTCCCAGAGCTGCAGGGCTGCGGCATTGGCGTAGGTCAGGCAGGGGTCGCTGCTGCCGTCATGGGCCAGGACGACGAGATCGGCTGAGAAGAGCTCCTGGGCCGACGCTGCCAGAGGCCGGCCAAAGGCCTGGTGGTGGGAGTGCAGCAGTTGCTCGGCCAGTTGGCGTTTGCCGGGGGTGAGCCAGGGGGCAGGCGCCTGCTCGAGTTGTGGTCGCTGATCGCTCAGGGACACCTCAATCCTCTTGCTTGCTGCCGGCGGCCATGGCGGTGGCCATGGCCGTGGCGCTGAAGCTGGCGCCCTGGGCCTTGAGGTGTTCGACGAATTGCTTGCCGGCCTCCGGGAAGCGGCCGTCCTCCGCCAGGGGGATGGCTCCGGCTTCATCCAGGCCGGTGTCCCCCTCCATGGCCGGGGTGATGACCACCAGGCCGGGGTCGAGGGCGGTTCCGTAGCGCCACCAGCGCTTGGGTTCGCGGATGGAGATCGGAGCCGGGTGCAGTTGGGGCGCGTTGGCCTGCTCTGCGTCGGGGTTGGCCTTGGCCTCCTTGGCTTTCTTGGCCAGCAGGGCCCGGCGCTTGACCGCTAGGTCGCTGAGCAGCTGGGCGCGGGTCCGGCCCCGCAGCTGGAAGAGGACGAAGGGGTCTTCGCTGAAGCGCTCCCCCATCAGGTAGTAGACGGCGCTGACGTGCTTGCAGGGGTTGACCTTGTCCGGGCAGGTGCACTCGCTGCGCACCTCCTGCAACTTGAAGGGAAAGAGTCGCTTGCCGCTGGCGGCGAAGGCGCGCTCGATGTCCTGGGGCATGACCCCGGCCAGCAGCTGGGCGGACCAGCGGGCCTTTTGACCGAGGGCCTCAAGCACGTAGTTCCAGTCCTCATCGTTGAGGACATCGAGCCAGAGCTTCACCTTGTAGGGGTCCTCGCCGCTGCCCTGCACCCGGGCGTGCACCCGGCGCCCCTCGAAGCGAATGGAGAGGACGTTGCCTTCGCGGGCGTAGGCCCAGGCCCGCTCTAGGCGTTTCTTGAAGCGGTAGCCGTTGATCAGCTCCATCCACTGCTCAACCCACCAGGGCTGCTGGCTCAGGCCCTCATCGCCGAGCTGGGTGGTGATGCCGTTGCTGGAGAGGGTCATGGGATCAGTCCTCGCTGAGGGTGACGAGTTCTTTGAGCTGGCTCACATCCATGCCGCCGAGCCAATCCTCACCGGAGCCAACGATGTCTTCGGCGAGTTTGGACTTCTCCTTGATCATGCGGTCGATGCGCTCTTCGACGGAGCCACTGGTGATGAACTTGTGGACCATCACCCGGTTCTGCTGGCCAATCCGGTAGGCGCGGTCCGTGGCCTGGTTCTCCACGGCGGGGTTCCACCAGCGGTCGATGTGGAAGACGTGGCTGGCCCGGGTCAGGTTCAGGCCGACGCCGCCGGCCTTGAGGGACAGCAGGAACAGTTGCGGACCGCGGGGGTCGTCCTGGAAGCGGTCGACCATGGCCTGGCGTTCGGTCTTGCTGGTGCTGCCGTAGAGGAAGGGCACCTCCTGGCGCCACTTGTGCTCCAGGTGGGCCTTGAGCAGATGGCCCCATTCGGCGAACTGGGTGAAGAGCAGGGCCCGGTCGCCCGCTTCCATCACTTCCTCGAGGATTTCCTCCAGCCGCTGCACCTTGGCGCTGCGGGCGGCGAACTCCTTGAAGAAGCTGGCATCGGCGTCGGCTGGGTCCTGCTTGAGGGCCAGGGCCGGGTGGTTGCAGATCTGCTTGAGCTTGGTGAGTAGCGCCAGCACCTGACCGTGTTTCTGGCCGAGGGGCGCCCGGGCGATGGCATCGAGGCTCTCATCCACGGTCTTGGAGTAGAGCTTCTTCTGCTCGGGGGCCAGGCCCACCCATTCGCTCAGTTCCACCTTCTCGGGCAGGTCGGAAATGATCGATTTGTCGGTCTTCAGGCGGCGCAGGATGAAGGGGCCGACGCGGCCCTTGAGGTCCCGCAGCGAGGACATGTCGCCGTAGCGCTCGATCGGCATCCGGTAGCGCTGTCGGAAGAAGGGCTCATCGCCGAGCACCTTGGGGTTGAGGAAGTCCATCAGGGCCCAGAGCTCGCTCACCCGGTTCTCCACCGGTGTGCCCGTCAGGGCAATACGGAAGCGGGGCCCCTTGCCGGGGCGCCCCATGTCCCGGGCAGCCATGGACTGCTTGGCGGCGTGGTTCTTGATCGCCTGGGCTTCATCGATCACGACCCCCTGCCAATCGACCTTGTCCAGCAGTTCGCTGTCCCGTTGCAGCAGGCCGTAGGTGGTCAGCACCAGGTCCACACCCTTCAGCGCTTTTTTCAGGGCCTCGGGGCTGGAGGGGCGGCGGGGTCCGTAGTGCTCGTTGACCGTCAGATCCGGGGTGAAGGCCGCGGCTTCCCGCTTCCAGTTGGTCAGCACCGAGGTGGGAGCGACCAGGAGCACCGGGCGTTTGAGCTCCTCTTCAGCCTTGAGGTGCTGCAGGAAGGCCAAGAGCTGGATCGTTTTGCCCAGACCCATGTCATCGGCCAGGCAGGCGCCCTGATCGAAGCGATGCAGGAAGGCCAGCCAGCCCAGACCGCGCTCCTGATAGGGCCGCAGTTGTCCGGCGAACCCAGGGGGCGCAGGCAGGGGATCGGGGGCTTTCTGCTGGTGGTACTGCTCCAGCACCGCCTGCAGGCGGGGCCCGGCCGTGAAGGCATGGACCGGCAAGCGCGAGAGGGTCTCCCCTTCATTGCCCGTGATCCGCAGGGCGTCATCGAGGCTGAAGGGGGGCTCAGCGGAGCAGAACTTCTCGGCGTTCTTGAGGTCCAGGGGGCGCAGTTCGATCCAGGCCCCCTTGTGCTGCACCAGCGGGCTGCGCTTGGCCGAGAGCTTCTCGAGGTCCTTCAGGTTCAGCGTGACCCCGCCGATCATGAATTCCCAGCGCCACTCCAGGGTTTCCCCGAGAGTGAAGCCGCGGGACTTCTCGGGCAGCTCGGCGGTGATGGCCAGGCCTAGGCGGCTGGCGAGGCCACCGGAGAGGCTCGCGGGGAGCACCACCCCGACGCCCACATCCCGCAGGCGGGCTGCGGCGGTTCGCACCAGGACGAAGGCCTCCGCGGGGGTGAGCTGCATCGCCTCGGGGGTGGCAGCATCCAGGCCCCGCTCCAGGGGCTCAAAGGCCAGCAGGGCGCGGCCCAGACCCTCCAGCAGTAGTGCTCCAGGCTGCTCCAGTTGGATCTCACCCAGGGCCAGGTTGCTGTCGCCAGCGGCCCAGACCAGCCCGGCGGGAACCCGCAGGCTGGGGTCGGCTTCCGCCTGGAGGCCGAATTTCAGTTCCCAGAGTTCCTCGCCCTCCGGCGGCGTGAACAGCTCCAGGCAGGCCCGGGCGGGAGCCACCTTGCCGGCGACGGTCTCGCGCCAGTGGTTGCTGGCGCCGCCGAGGCGTTCCTGCTCTTCCTCATCGAGCTTGAGTTTCCCGTCGCGGCTGGCCAGGCCCTCTTCCCAGGCCGCCAGCAGCGGATCGAGGCCGGCTGCACCGGGTTGGAAGGCTTCGCGCAGCTGGCCGTCCACCAATTTGTCGACGATGCTCGCCACCAGCAGTCGGTTCGAGCGGGGACGGCCGCAGGCCAGCTGGGGATCCGGGCTGGAGGCCGCCACCACCTGGGGCATACGCAAGGCCAGCTCCTCGAGCCGGCGGCGGTCGTCCTCACGATTCAGCAGGGGGCGCCAGCTGGCCTTGCCATCCGCGCTCTCGGGCAGCCAACGGCCCCGGGCGATCAGGCTGAGGCACCAGCGCTGGACGTGGCACCACCAGAGCAGGTCATCGCCCAGACCGGCCTCGTAGGCCCCCGAGAGGGGCAGTTGATTGAGCCAGGCGGCAGCGGGGCCCGGTTTGAGAAACCAACCCTCGACTTGCCAGGGCCACCAGCTCAGATCCTTCGGCAGCGGTTCTCCCGACTGCAGCGGCAGACCGCTCCAGGCACTTGATTCGCTGCTTTTTTGTCCTTTGCTCAGTTGCTGCCGGCTCGGCAGGGTCAGGGTGACGGTGGCCTGGCGCAGGTCCTCGGACCAGAAGTTGTTCTCGTCCAGCCAGGTGGCCAGATCGTCGAGATCCAGGCTGAGGGGGTGGAACGGTGCCTCAGCCGCCGGACTCAGCGGTTCGGCCACGCGCCAGGTGTCCGCCCAGATCAACAGGCCGGCTGTGGGCGCCTTGCCTTTGGCGAAGCTGCCCGCCGGGACGACGGGCAGCCAGGTGGCATGCAGCAGGCTCATGGAGGCGGGGCCTGGGGATCAGGGGCGCCGCTGGATCGGTTCAACCCGAGTCACGACAAGTCGCGATAGGGCCATCGATCCGTGCAACACCAGCGCGGCGCCGATCAGCGGCAACCAAGCACGAATGAACCCCATCATCACAGTTGGAGCGACCTGAGCCAAGCTCTGCGGCCAAGGTTCCTCCAGCGGCCAGGGCAAAAGGGCTGGAAGGCCCAGGCTGTGGATGCCGCAGACGGCCCCGACCAGGCCCGCCTGCAGGTGGCCGTCATCGGGATCCACCCGCTGTAGGTGGAAGGCCAGGAGGCCATAGAAAAAACCGCAGCCCCCGGCCCTCAGGGCTGACTCCAGTCCCAGGGGCAGTCCCAGGGTCAGTGCGCTGAAACCCGCACCGAGGGCCCAGGCGATGGAGCGCAGCCGCAGTTCGGCCCGGCTGTGCTCAGCGGTGGCGGGGGAGGCGGCGCTCATGCTGCGCGATCATGCCCGGTTCAGGCTCGTTTTGCTTCGCCATGGCCGCCGCTCCCCGCACTGGTGCTGAGATCCGTGCGGCCTTTCTCGACTTCTACGAGCAGCGGGGCCACAAGCCGATGGCCAGTGCCTCCCTGGTCCCGGAGGACCCGACGGTTCTGCTGACCATCGCCGGGATGCTGCCGTTTAAGCCGGTCTTCCTGGGGCAGCAGCCCCGCCCGTCGGCCCGTGCGACCAGCAGCCAGAAGTGCATTCGCACCAACGACATCGAAAACGTGGGCCGCACGGCCCGGCACCACACGTTCTTCGAGATGCTCGGGAACTTCTCCTTTGGTGACTACTTCAAGGAGCAAGCGATCCAGTGGGCCTGGGAGCTGAGCACCACGGTCTTCGGCATCAGCCCCAAGAACCTGGTGGTCAGCGTCTTCCGCGAGGACGACGAAGCCGAGGCGATCTGGCGTGATGTGGTCGGGGTGAACCCCAAGCGAATCATCCGCATGGATGAGGCCGACAACTTCTGGGCCTCTGGCCCCACGGGCCCCTGCGGTCCCTGCTCGGAGATCTATTACGACTTCAAGCCCGAACTGGGCGATGAGGGCATCGACCTCGAGGACGACAGCCGCTTCATCGAGTTCTACAACTTGGTGTTCATGCAGTACAACCGCGACGCGGAGGGCAGCCTCACGCCGCTCGAGAACCGCAACATCGACACCGGGATGGGCCTCGAGCGGATGGCCCAGATCTTGCAGAAGGTTCCGAACAACTACGAGACCGACCTGATCTATCCGCTGATTGAGACGGCAGCTGGTCTCGCTGGGGTCGACTACCGGCAACTCGACCCCAAAGGTCAGACGTCTCTGAAGGTGATCGGTGACCACAGCCGGGCGGTGACCCAGCTGATCTGTGATGGCGTCACCGCTAGCAACCTGGGGCGCGGTTACATCCTGCGTCGCCTGCTCCGCCGCGTGGTCCGCCACGGACGTCTCCTGGGGATCGACAAGCCCTTCCTGACGGCGATGGGTGAGGCGTCGATTGCCCTGATGCAGTCGGCCTATCCCCAGCTGCTGGAGCGTCAGGAGGTGATCCTCTCGGAGCTCAAGCGCGAAGAAGCACGCTTCCTGGAAACCCTGGAGCGGGGCGAGAAGCTGCTGGCGGATGTCCTGGCGGCCAAGCCCAAGCAGATCTCAGGGGAGCAGGCCTTTGAGCTCTACGACACCTACGGCTTCCCCCTGGAGTTGACCCAGGAGATCGCCGAGGAGCACGGTCTGGCGGTCGATCTGGATGGCTTTGAGCAGGCGATGGAGGCCCAGCGCCAGCGGGCGAAGGCCGCGGCGGTGAGCATTGACTTGACCCTGCAGGACGCCATTGATCAGATGGCCGCCGATCTTGAGGCCACCCGCTTCCGGGGGTACGAGTTGCTGGACCACAGCAGCAGCGTTCAGGCGCTGGTGGTCAACGGTGAGCCGGCGGAGCGGGCCGAGGCTGGCGACAGTGTTCAGCTGGTGCTCGACACCACCCCCTTCTACGGCGAGGGCGGCGGTCAGGTGGGCGACCGCGGGGTCTTGAGCGGTGACGGCTTGATCGTCGTGATTGAGGCGGTGAGCCGCAACCGCAGCGTCTTCGTCCATAGCGGCCGGGTGGAGCGCGGCAGCGTCAGCGTGGGTGATGTGGTCCATGGCCAGGTGGACCGGGCCTGCCGCCGGCGGGCTCAGGCGAACCACACGGCCACCCACCTGTTGCAGTCAGCGCTGAAGCAGGTGGTTGATCCGGGGATTGGCCAGGCCGGTTCCCTGGTGGATTTCGATCGCCTGCGCTTTGACTTCCACTGCCCCCGGGCGATTACGGCCGCTGAACTCGAGCAGATCGAGACCCTGATCAACGGCTGGATCGCCGAGGCTCACAGCCTTGAGGTGCAGGAGATGACGATCGAGAAGGCCAAGGCCGCCGGTGCGGTGGCGATGTTCGGGGAGAAGTACTCCGATGTGGTCCGGGTTGTCGATGTTCCCGGGGTCTCGATGGAGCTCTGCGGCGGCACCCACGTCAGCAATACGGCTGAGATTGGCCTGTTCAAGATCGTCAGCGAAAGCGGCGTGGCCGCCGGCATCCGCCGCATCGAGGCTGTGGCGGGTGCTGCTGTGCTCGCTTACCTGAATGAGCGCGATGCGGTGGTGAAGCAACTCGGCGAGCGCTTCAAGGCCCAGCCGGCTGAGATCGTCGAGCGCGTCCTGACCCTGCAGAGCGAACTGAAGGCCAGCCAGAAGGCCCTGACCTCGGCCCGTGAGGAGCTGGCACTGGCGAAATCTGCGGCCTTGGCGAGCCAAGCCGAGGCGATCGGCGACTTCCAGGTGCTGATCAGCCGCCTGGATGGCGTCGAAGGCGGCGGCCTGCAGAGCGCCGCCCAGGGGCTGGTGGATCAGCTGGGCGAGGGAGCCGCTGTGGTCTTAGGTGGCCTCCCGGATCCCTCGGATCTGGGCAAGGTGATCCTGGTGGCGGCCTTCGGCAAGGGGGTGATCGCCAAGGGTCAGCAGGCCGGCAAGTTCATCGGTGCTGTGGCCAAGGCCTGCGGCGGCGGCGGCGGCGGGCGGCCCAACCTGGCGCAAGCCGGTGGCCGCGACGGTGCAGCCCTGGATGCAGCATTGGAGCAGGCCAAAGGCGAGCTGACTGCAGCCCTGGGCTGATCCAGACAGCTCCGGAACCGTTCTCCTGGCGTTGCCAGGGGAGCGCCAGGAGGGGAATCCTGCAGGCAAGGACCGATGCGGGAGAGAACCGATGGCGAGTTCCTTCGAAATTCATGGCCGTCACCACTGGAGTTTCCAGTTGGTGCTGATGGGCAGTCGTCTGCAGCTGGAGGGTTGTCGTGACGGGGATGACCCCCTGCGCTGCTCCACCTGGTTGGAGCCCCAGGACACGCCCCTGGACATGGCCCATGAGCTGATCGCCCATCCCAGCTGCGCTGTTTGAGCGATGCCCACCGCGTTTTCGGTCCAAGAGCTTCAGGCCATTCCGTTTTTCAGCGCGATCAACGAGCAGGACGCTGCCGTTCTGCTGGTTCGCCATCGCCTGGTGGAGGTGATGCCGGGGCAAACCCTGGTGATGGAGGCCGATTGGGGCGAAAACCTGATGGTGGTCATCAGTGGCCTGGCCAAGGTGCGCTCCTACAACGCCGATGGCGAGGAGTCGGTGTTGTCCTTGGTCGGTGCGGGGGAGTTGCTGGGGGAGCTGTCGGTCTTGGACGGTGATGCCCGCTCGGCGGATGTGGTGACCCTCTCTCCGGTGAAGCTATTGAAGTTGCAGGGCAGTGGGTTTCAGAGGGTGCTGCAGGCCAACATGAGCCTGGCTCTGGGAATCGCGCGACTCGAGGCTTCGCGCTTGCGGGATCTCAATCGCCGTTTCGGCGTTCAAAAGAGTGATGCGACAACGCGGTTACTGGATGCCTTGGCCTACCTGGCGCGCAAGAGCAGTGCAGAAGACAACCCCTTGGCACTGATGCCGCCTCTCTCCCAAGGAGAGATCGCGATCTTGGCGGGGTTGGCTCGGGAAACGGCCTCGCGAACGATGAGCAAATTGCGCAGCCGTGGGGTCGTGAATGAAGAGAACGGCTGCATGCAACTCACGTCTCTCGAGCCCCTGCAGAAACGTGGCTTGATCGCTTAGGCGCTGTCCTCAGTCCATGCAGGTCGCTGCAAACAGAGCAGCCCGACGACTGATGGCTTCTTGGCCCATCATCACCTCGGCAACCTGAGCAAGGACACGGTCCTGAAGCTTGGATTCATCGACGGTGTTCGCGCACTGGAGGGCCGTACCGATCGATGAGGGGGACTCAGTACGTATCCGTTGACGTTCAAGACTGGGGAGGTTGCTCAGTGCGCTGAGCGGTTTGGGAAGGGTGATGGCAAAGGGTGCCGAGGATTCGCTGACCTCACTGCGGTTGATCCAGTGGGCAGTTCCGCTGATCGTGGTGCTTCCGTCGAGTTCTCGCGTGCTTTGACTGGGTTGAAGCAGGATCGATTGATCTCCGATCCGAATCGATCCACAGCCACTGATCAATTCAAGGCAGGTCGTTGTACGTGGGTTTTGGATTGCGGCTTGTTGCTCGAGTGCAGGTGTGGGTTGGGACTCTGGAGTGCTGGTCGAATCGAGTGGTTTTGATTTGGCGCTGCTGGTGATGATGATCAGCGCTAGCCCAAAGGCGATGAAGAGGCTCTGGCGAAGTCGTTGCATGGTTCTTCAGAACACGCCGGCGGGTTGTTGAACGGCCTGGCGCGTTGCCTGTGCGACATCGCTCTCTGCTCCTGCGCTTGATTCCTGGACTGAGACGACGCTTTCTTCCTCCTGTGCTTGAGCCTGAGTTTGGGTGATTGCTTCTGGTTGAGGTTGATTGTCTTGGGCGATGGCCTTCTCTGCGGTTGTTTCAGGATTTTGAATTTGGCCGGCGATGGCTCCCATGATCTGGCCATTTCCAGCGGCAATCTCGCGATTCATTTGAATCATTTGGGCCACGATCATTGCTGGATTCCGGACCGTTAGAACGTGGATTGAATTGGGTTGGAGGTCGATGATGCGCTTACCACCGCCACCTCCAAAGACGCCGCCGACGATGCCCAAGAGACCGCCAGCTGAGGTGATCTGGTTGGCCAGGTTTGTGCCAGTGGGGTCACCCATAGCGGTGCCAATTTGTCCCAACATGTTTGCGCCCATGCTTCCAGCTAGGCCGTTGCCGATGACAGCACCAAGGTTCATGGCGCTTTTCACGCGCTCGTTGAATTCTTTCTTGTTGACGACAAATGAGGGAATGATGTCACCGCTTGCATCAATGGCGATCAACTTGCCTTGAAGCATGATTCCTTTTGCGCGAACAACCGCGCCTTGTTTGTCTTGAGTTGGTTCGACGGAAATCAGAACAGGAGTTTGAGCAGGAGCAACTTTCTGGCCGTTGATGATGATCTCGCTCAAGGTCGGAACGGTCAGAGTGGTTTGCTCGCGTGCACCAATATCCAGAACCAAGGGACGGGGAATCTGGACCATCATCACGTGGCTCAATGCCGAGACTTCACCAGTGATGGTGCTGCTATTGGCGGACACGAAATCAGCGGTTTGTGCCATGGCTCCGCTGATGGGGCCCGTCAGGGTGACGGCAGAGGCCAGGGCGGCGCTGGTGCTGAGTTGAAGAAGGCGCTTCATGGTGTGGTCTGGGTAGTGGAGGTCTCCCCTCCGATGAAATAAGAATCGCTGAGAGGAAAAGAAGAGGTGTTGATTGAGATCAGGGATGGTTGTGATGTTGATCACAGGGGATGCCAGGCAAGAAAAAGGGCCCAGAGGGCCCTTGGTAGAGATCGTTGTTGTTGGAGTGTTTATTGGCCCATGCCCCCCATCATGGCCTTGGCGCCACCACCAAAGACGCTCTGGATCTGACCAGCCTCGATCTGCTTGATGGCGACCTGGTGCTGCTTGTCGATGCCGTAGCGCTGTGTTTCGTTGCCGACGAGGATGCCAAGGCGTTGGGTGTCGTTGTTCATCCGGTTGTTTTCCATGCTGGCCGCGCTTTCGACGAGTGCGGTGCAATCGGTGCCGATGA
This sequence comes from Synechococcus sp. CB0205, assembly GCF_000179255.1. Classification (NCBI taxonomy): domain Bacteria; kingdom Bacillati; phylum Cyanobacteriota; class Cyanophyceae; order Synechococcales; family Synechococcaceae; genus Synechococcus; species Synechococcus sp. CB0205. Next base: position 40,593 of record NZ_ADXM01000015.1, on the reverse strand, counting down.
CAACTTTCGAGGTTGCGATCTTGGTTCCTCGGTTGGAGCTGGACTTGCCTGTGTTGGTGGCCAGCCTGTCACCGGTTTTGGAATTGCCCTTGTCCCAAGCGTTGGAGTTGGAGCTGGAGCCACCACCGCCGCCGCTGAGGGAGCCATAGCCAGTGATGCTCAGGCCGCCACCACCTTGCTTGTTGCTACTGCTGGCGACGTTGCCTTTGTTGAAGGAGTTGTTGTTCCAGGCACTCTTTTTGCTGCGGTTCCATTCTTTGTTGCTGGAAGCAGTGATGTCGCGGGAGGAGGTGTTGCTGCCGAGGCCCACTTGCTTACACATGGCCTTGGGGTCTTTGCTGATTTCGCCCCAGAGGTTGTCGGAGACGGTGCTGGTAGTGCGTGAGGAGTCCATCAGGGTGCCGATGTTGTCCCCGAGTTGATAGTTGCCGAAGGTGGCGTGATAGGGGTCGGCTTCTTGAGCGAAGGAGGCGATGGGAGAGAGAACGAGAGCAGAGAGGACGATGGAAAGTCGGCGGTTCATGATTGGTGAATTGCGTTGTTTGTGGTTTGGTGTGTTGGAGAAAGTGACAGGTGAAAGGTGTGTTGCCCTGTCGATGAAATAAGAATCGCTGAGAGGAAAAGAAGAGGCGTTGATTGAGATCAGGGATGGTTGTGATGTTGATCACAGGGGATGCCAGGCAAGAAAAAAGGGCCCAGAGGGCCCTTGGTAGAGATCATTTGCCCACCTGACAGGAGCTGAGTTGCTGGGCGTCTGAAAGCGGGATCACCCCCCGATGCTTTCCAGGTGCTCGGCGGCCAGGGCCATGGAATGGCTGTATGCCCGTAGCGCCTCACAGCTACGCGTCAGCTGTTCACGGTCTCCGGCTTGCACAGCAGAAATGCCATCGAGGAGAAGCCCCATGATTTGGTTGCTCTTGAGGCAGCGCTGGCAGATCAGGGCCAGGATCTCAATGGTGAGATCGGCGTCAAACAGCATCGCCTGAAGCATCTCGTTGCCATCCACCGCGATCAATTTCGCGGGTCCATTGATCACGCGCACATCCGCGGAGTGAACCCCATTGCCGAAGAGGCCCATTTCTCCAAGGATCTCCTCGGCTTCGACAATCGCCAGGGTGTGTGGCTGGTTCTCTCCTTGCTTGAGCTGAACCGCGACCGTGCCTTCCATGAGCAGAAGGATGCGTTCCGCGATGGCGCCCTGCTCCATCAACAGTTCGCCCTCCTCGGCGATGTGTTCTCGCGCGGTTAGGTCGTTGCCGTGGGATGCCAAGAGCAGCTTCATCCGCTCGCGGACGACACTGAGTTGTGGCTCAAGCCCCCACATCGCTAGATGAATTCAGGCGTCGTAGAGGAGCCACTCACGGTTTTCCCTGAGCAGCTTGCGGAACCTCTGTCGGTGATTGTGAAACGCGTTGCGTCACTCAATCCGTAGTTCGGGTAGTAGCCAGCAGTGTTGCGGCATACGTAGGTATACGTAGTCACTTCTTCTTCTTCGTCTGCAACGGGTTGTTCAACCACGGGTGGCTTGGGCAGCTTGTCCTCAGGAATCACGAGGTTGTTGTCTGCCCGCAGTCTTGGGAAGGGGGTTTGGGCCGCAATCATCCAGTCCACACCGGTAATGGCCTGCAGGCTCGGGCTGGTGGAGCCGTAGAGACGCTTGTAGCTCTCGGCGATGGCGTGGCTCTCGGGGAGGAGGTTCTGCCCCTCCAGGTTGCTAACCACCAGCTCCGAGAAGCGTTCACGACTGATGGCGCCCTTGCGGATCAGGTCGCCATTGCTGTTGAAGCTGGCTTCCTCTCCGGCCTCGATCACGGTTTCACCGGCTTGGCTCAGCAACTGCGCGCCCACGTCGCTGTACACCCGCTGTTGGCGTCCAATGGCGACCTGAATCGGCTGACCGTTGTTGAAGCTCTGGTTCTGCCAGGGCAGAGGCGACTTCTGCCTTGGGGAGGGCAGGTTGGGATCGCGAACAAACCGACCGGCCGTGGCAAATCGGTAGGTGATCTGGCCGCCGACCACCGTGTCCAGCAGCTCGTCGTATTGCCCATAGACATTCATCTCCAGGGCATTGCCGACGGGTACGTTTAATCCGATTCGTCCGCCTCCGTATTGGTTCCCTAAGCCATGCATCACATAGGGCGCCAAGGAGAGATGGATGGAGCGCTCCCCGAGGTTCACAACGGGAATGCCCACCCGTGCGATCGCAAAGCCCAGGCTGTCTTCGCAGTTGTCTGAGGGGATGCCGCCATTGGCACTGAACTGCCAGCGGTTGCGCTCGATTTGACCGCCGACGGCGATCTGGGAGTGGAAGCAGCCCGGGATCTGCCAGCCGTCGTAGCCCACCAGGAGCGTGTTGGAGCTTTGGTTATTGGGGTCGTACCAGGTGTAGCCCACTTCGCTGCTGGCACCCCAGAAGCCATCGAAGTTGCTGGATCCCGTGCTGTAGCTGTACAGCAAGGAACTGCTGTTCTCTTGGATGATCGGCGTGAAGAAGCTCAGGTCGCCCAGGACCAGACCAGCCGCTTGGCCCAGGGTGGTTCCGCCTGAATTGCTGCCCCAGGCACTAGATCCCAAACCGACCACGGGGCTCAGGCTCGGGTAGGTGGAGAGGATGTTGATCTCCTCTCCTGCCGCCATCGCGGTCTCGATCGCTGCGGCTTCGCCAACAGTCGCGGTCCCGGTCAGCACGGCCAGGTCGTAGCCGCCGTCCTCGGTGCTGCTGAGCACATAGGTCGTGCCGCGAACGCCCAAGACCTTGCTGCCGAGGCAGCTGGCCTGAGGGCCATTGACCAGCACGCGTCCACTGTTCAGGCGGAAGCACTCCTGGCCAAGGGTGATCAGGCTGTTCTGGCCCAGAAAGCCGATGGCTCGCTTGTCAAAGAGGAGTTCAGTCCGGCTGGAGCCGGTGCTGATTTGTTGTCCGCGATCGGCCGTCTGGTTGACATTGGCCTGTTGTTTGTCGATGTAGACCTCGCGTCCGTCGATGATCCGGCGGACCGTGGCGCTGTCAAAGGGTGCGGCGAGGGCACTGCCCATGAGCAGTGGAGCCACAGCCAGACCTTGAATCAGGCGTCTGCTGAGACCCATCACCGCACCCTGTGGTGGACGCATTCAACTTCGATCAGCTGCCTTGGGCACAGGGTTGGTGACGCTTGCCAACGCGTACACGTGTTGCGCGGTCTGGCCTCGGATCTCGAAGCGGCCCAAGTCCTCAAGGGGCCACTGGTCACGCACTAAGTCGGCGACCCCCTGACTCATCACGATCGTCCGCTGGCACTGTTTGGCCACGGCTTCCAGGCGGCTGGCGGTGTTCACCGCATCTCCGATCACGGTGTAGTCCATGCGGCGGCTGGAGCCGATGTTGCCGCTAATCACAGTGCCAAAGCTGAGCACGATCACCTGCTGCCAGCTGGTCTCGCCCTGTTTCTCCCAGGTCTGGTTGAGGCTGCGTAGGCGAGCTTCGATCTCCAGTGCGGCTTCGATGGCGGCTGAGGCCTCCACTTGGTTGCCGCGGTGGATGGGGGCTCCAAACACCGCCAGGGTGGCGTCGCCGATGAACTTGTCCACCGTGGCGCCTTGCCCGTGCAGCGCCTCAACGACTTCGCTGAAGTAGACGTTCAGCCGCTCCACCAGCTCGACCACCCTGCCGCTGCTGGACATGGCTTGGGTGTAGGCCGTGAACCCCCGGATGTCGGTCATCAGGACAACGACCTCGGTCAGCTTCCCCCCCAGCAAGCCATCAGCTTCTTCCGGTTGATTGGCGATCTCGCTGGCCACCGCAGGTGAGAGATAGCGGCTCAGGCTGCGTTTGAGCCTGCGGCGATTGAGTTGCAGATTGACGGTGGCCTCCGCGCTGCTCACCACACCGACAGCGAGGGTTCCAAGGGACAAGCTGATGACGCGCAGGGCGATTCCCCCCTGGCTGATCAACAGGATGCCGCTAACCACAAGGGCTGCAGCGATCGCACCTGTGATCCCCAGGCGCCTCAGGGGCCGAGTCCAGCGCTGACTCAGTAGACCGACCCCAATCACGCTCGCTCCTGTGAACAGCGACCAGGCGATCGAGCGGGGCTGGAGCCAGAGCACTCGTTGCTCAAGGCGGTTGCCTAATTCGGTGGCATGAATTTCCACCCCGGGCATGCCTTCCGTTCCGGCAAAGGGGGTGTGATGCAGGTCCTGGAAGATCGCTGCCGTGGGGCCAACGAGCACCAAGCGATTGCGCAAGCGCCCCGAGGCGTTCAGGTGTTGATAGCTACGGGGCTCCAGCAGTTCCCAAATCGGGATGGTCTCGATCGTGCGCGGTGGTCCGTAGGGGTCCAACAGCGGCCTCCAACCGGTCCTGGTCGTCGTCTCAATGGTTGGCTGGCTGCTCTGTTGCAGCAGGGCCGAGCCCAGGCTTGGTGGCACCTGGGGGCCCAGCGTCTGGCGCAGTTGCTCGGCGTAGTGATCTGGGCGAAGACGAATCGAGCCATCGGGGTTCAGGAACCCATTCAGCAGTCCCTGGGGTACTTGCGCGAGCGCTTGAACCGGGCTGGCCAGGCTCAATCCAGCCACTGAGCCGCGGCTTTCCAACACCTGCGCTCCGAGGACGACCTTGCCGCGATGTTTCCTGAGTCCTTGTGCGAAGGCCTGGTCGTCAGCAGGTCCGTACCCACTGGGGGTATCGAAGAGCAGGTCGAAGCCCACCGCTTTGGCGCCGCTCTCAAAGAGCCGGTCCAGAACCAGTGCATAGATGGCCCGGGGCCACGGCCAGCTCTGCAGGCGTTGCAGTTCCGCTTGCTCGGCCAGGTCGGCATTGGCGGTTTGTTGCAGGCTGAAGTCGTCAATCGCGACGATTGCCAGTTCAGGCGGGGCCGGCCGGGGGCCTCTGAGCTCCTGACTGATCTCGGTGAGCTGATACTCCGCTTGCTCGAGCGGTTCCGGCCACAACCAAGGTGCCGCCGCACTAAGGACTCCCAGTCCCAGGATCAGGCTCTTGCGCCGTAGCCAACCTCCAATGGATGTCGCAGCCAGGCGTGTCATCAACCCGTCCTTAGCTCTGCAGGTAGGTCGTTTGCCTCAGGCTCGTTTCCAGGTGATCCATCAAACGGCGGGCCTCCTGGATTTTGAGGGTTCCTTTTTGGATGGCTGACTCGCTGGTCACCCGCAGTCGCTCTAGCAGCACTTCTGGATCGTGTTCCATCGCCTCGAGCACCTCGGCATTGGTATCCCCGCGCACGACGTGGTCGACCTGGTAGCCGCCTCCTGGTGAGAGGCGGATGTGGACAGCATTAGTCGCGCCAAAGAGGTTGTGGAGATTGCCCATGACCTCTTGATAGGCCCCGCCGAGGAACATGCCGATGAGGTAGGGCTCATCGGGTCTCAGCGCATGCAACTCCAGCAGGGGCTTGCTTTGTCCCTGGGCGATGAAGCGCGCCAGTTTGCCGTCGGAGTCGCAGGTGAGGTCGGCGAAGTGCCCCAGCTGCTCCGGTTGTTCGTTCAGCCGGTGAATCGGCAGAAGTGGGAAGAGTTGCTCGATGGCCCAGCTGTCGGGGGCGGAGCGAAAGACCGACAAGTTGGCGTAGAAGGTGGCGGCCAGCTCGGCCTTGAGGTTGCTCAGCTCCTCAGGGATTGCTGCGTTGCTGGGGAGTTTTTGTGCAATCGCCTGGGCGCAGGCCCAGGTGAGCTGCTCGGCTACGGAGCGTTCCGGAAGGCTGAGGTAGCCCAGGCGGAAGGCGTTGAGCGCATCGTCTTTGAATTTGAGGGCGTCGTTCCAGGTTTCCTGCAGCTTGGAGAGATCCCGATCGCCCTGGCCATCGACAGCTTCGATCTCAGCAAGGGTCTGGCGCAGGTTGCGGACTGTCAGGGCTTCTTCGCCTTCGGCCTCAGGACAGCCGCTGGGCACGGTGCTTTGGCCCAGCACGTTGAACACCAGCACCGAGAAGTGGCTGGCAATGGCCCGCCCGCTCTCGCTGACAAGAGTGGGAACCGGGACTCCATGGGGGTCGCAGCATTCACGAACCGTGGCGACGACGTCGTTGGCGTAGTTCTGCAGCGAGTAGTTCGTTGAGGCTGAGGTGGCCGTGCGGCTGCCGTCGTAATCCACCCCCAGGCCGCCCCCCACATCGAGGAAACCCATGGGGGCGCCAAGCTTGGTCAGCTCGACATAGATCTGTCCGGCTTCCTGCAGGGCATCCTTGAGAACGGCGATGTCGTTGATCTGACTGCCCACATGGAAGTGGAGCAGCTTCAGGTCGTTCAGCAGGTTGGCCTTCTTCAGGGCCTCGACCGTGGCCAGCAGCTCGGGGATGGCCAAGCCAAATTTCGCCTTGGCGCCAACGGAGCTTCCCCAGCGGCCGGTGCTGCGGCTGGAGAGCTTGGCGCGGATTCCAATGAACGGGGCAGCACCCAGCTCCTGGCTGGCCTGGATGATGCGCTCGACCTCGTCGGCCTGTTCGATCACCACAACGGGTTGGCGACCAAGCCGGCGGGCCAGGATCGCCGTCTCGATGTAGCGCTGGTCCTTGTAGCCGTTGCAGATCAGCAACGCCTCGGGGTCATCCACCAAAGACAGGGCGATCAGCAGTTCCGCTTTGCTGCCGGCCTCGAGACCGAAGTGCCAGCGCTTGCCGCAGGACACCAGCTCTTCGACGACATGGCGCTGCTGGTTGCACTTCACGGGGAAGACCCCCTGGTAGCGGCCGGCGTAGCCGTATTGCGCGATGGCGCGCTCAAAGGCCCCGTGCAGTCGCTCAAGCCGGTCTTCGAGGATGTCGTCGAAGCGGATCAGCAGGGGAAGCCCCAGGCTGCGGCCTTCAAGTCCCTGGACGAGATCCAGAAGATCAAGGCTGCCGCCCCGCTCCCCCTTGGGTTGCACGCTGATGTGGCCGCGGGCATTGACCGAGAAATAGGGATCACCCCAGCGGTCGATGCCGTAGAGGGCTGCGCTGTCAGCTGCGCTCCAGCTGGTGTTTTCAGCGGAGACCATCAAGCCGGCGGCGGGGCAATGGCAGAAATCTAAGGACTCACGCCCGGGGTGCCAGCTGTGCTTGCCAAGCGGCAGGGCGGCCACGGACGATGGGCCGGATCAGATGTTTTTTTGTCATGGCTGCCGAGCGCACCTTTATTGCCATCAAGCCCGATGGTGTTCAGCGCGGTTTGGTGGGTGAGATCCTCGGCCGCTTCGAGCGCAAGGGCTTCAAGATGGTGGGCCTCAAGCAGCTCACCCCCAGCCGTGAACTGGCTGAGAGCCACTACGGCGTGCACCGCGAGCGTCCTTTCTTCGCCGGCCTGGTGGACTTCATCACCTCCGGCCCCGTGGTGGCGATGGTCTGGGAAGGCGACGGCGTGATCGCCAGCGCCCGCAAGCTGATCGGCGCCACCAAGCCTCTCGAGGCTGAGCCCGGCACCATCCGCGGCGACCTGGCCGTAAACATCGGCCGCAACGTGATCCACGGCTCCGACGCCCCCGAAACCGCTCAGTTCGAGATCGGTCTCTGGTTCCAGGCCTCTGAGCTCAGCGACTGGACCCCCTCCGATCAGGGCTGGCGCGTCGAGGGCTGATCCCTCCAGCGATTTCAACCTTGCCTCCCGCGAGTGCGGGGGGCTTTTTTATGCCCAAAGACTCAGCAGTAGGACCCAAAGCAACTTGCAGAGCAGGTGGAGGCTTTGATCCACACCGATGCGATAGCGGTGCTGGCACTTGCCGTAGTCGATCAAGGTGTGGGCGCCCCACTCGGCTAGCCCAAGGGCCGGAACGCCGCTCAGGAGCCCCACGATCAGGCCATGGATGGCGGCATGGCCGGTGAGCCACCACTGCCAAGGGAGGGTGTTGTCCTGGCCGCGGCACTTCTCGGCGGCCATGCGGTCGCTCTGCAGTCCAAAGTCCCCCAGGAAATGGCCCATGGACAGGAGGGCCAGGAGTTCAAGACCGTCTTGAAGAGGCATCAGCGACGGATCTGCCAAGACCGAACAGCGTGCATAGGTTGACGGGGAGTTCCCCAACTGTCGCTGATGCAAGCGGAATCGCTGCAGTTGTTGCAGGCCATTGATGACGGGGTGGCTGGTGTTTTTGAAGGGGTTTAGGCCAGAACCTTTGCCGCGGGGGAGGAACTTGTCGCTGAAGGAGCATCCCTCGATCGACTGCTCCTGGTGTCCTCCGGGGTCTGCCGGGTTAGTTGGCAGGGCCTGCCCGAATCTCAGCGGCCCTGCCTGGGGCCTGGCTCCGTCATTGGTGACGTCTCGTTGTTGCTGGGGGGCGTGACGAGGGCGCGCATCGTCGCCTTGGAGTCCGTTGATTGCTTGGAGCTGCCGAAGGCGTCTCTTGAGGAGGTCACGCGCAGCAATCCATCCTTGGCTCTGCGCATTTATCGGGCCTTGGCGTCCATTAATGCCCAGCGATTGATCCAGCAAACACACCACCAGGGTCTGCTCCAATCGCCGCCCTTCGCTGAGCCCAAGCATTTGAACGCCAGGGTGGGTCAAGCCATCCGTCAATTCAAAGATGCTGCGGCTGCCTTTGAGGCGGATCTGAGGCGTACACAGCGCAACCCAGATTTATTGGTCGCTCTCAAAGAATCCTTCCGTGGTGTTGTGCTTGTCGTCCATGAGGTTTTCCCCGCCCTCTCGGGAGCTGAGCCGGCTTTGGATTGTGCCTCGCTCCAGATCCTGCGCACAGAGTTGCTTCCCTATTTGCTGCTGACTCGGTCTGCTGAGCGGATGTATCGCAAGCCGCGCGGCTATGCGGGTGATTTTTTGACGATTGACTGGATGTATGCCGATGAACCAGGAGGTGCTGGTGAATTGGGTGTGGAACTCGATCGCTGCTTTTTGGACGAGCCGGCTGCCCAGGCGGTGAGAAATCGGCGGGGGTTGCTGCGGGAAGAATTGCAGCGCTCCTTAGATCTATGCGCGGAGAGGCCTCTGCGGGTGACGAGCTTGGCCTGCGGTCCGGCGGCCGAGATCTTTGATCTTCTCCAAGATCCGCAGTTGGCGAGCCAGTTGGAGTTGACCTTGGTTGATGTGGATCAGCAGGCCTTGGATCACGTCCGTGCGCGGCTGGACCGTGAGCAGATTGAGCAGCATTTGCCTTTGCCCATCCGACTGGAGCGGCGCAATCTCTTGCATCTCTGCATCGGACGGCAACGCCTGGAGCTCAAGCCCCAGCACTTGATGTATTCGATTGGCCTGATTGATTATTTCGATGATCGAATCGTGACCCGACTGCAGGCCTGGATTCATCAAAGCCTGGTCAGTGGCGGACGTTCCATCTTGGGGAACTTTCACCCAGACAACAGCACGCGCGGCCTGATGGATCAGCTGTTGGATTGGCGCCTGATTCACCGCGACCAAGCGGACATGGAGCGCCTCGCTCAAGCGGCAGGCTTTGCCCCAGGCGCGACCGAGATGCGCTTAGAGCCCGCAGGAGTCAATCTGTTTGCGATTTCAACGCGCGCGTGAAACGGTGGTAGCTGAACGCCTCCAACAGCTCCTGCTCATTGGTTGTGAGCGGTTCTGACATGACGCAGGACTTGAGCAGCTGCGCAGTGATGGCCGCCAGCAGCACCCCATTGCGGTGGTGCCCCGCCGCCAGCCAGAGGCCTGAGATGGAGCTGGCCCCCAGCAGGGGGCCTTCATCCGGGGTGCAGGGCCGGAAGCCCCACCAGCGCTCCATCGGCGGCCAGTGTTTGGCCTCCGGGAGGAGTGCCGCAATGCCCGCCTGCAGTTGCCTCTGGCCAAAGGGCGTCAGCCCGGTGGTGAATCCAGCGTCTCGTTCGCTGGTGGCTCCGACCACCAGCAGGCCGTCTTCCCTGGGCACCAAATAGGTGCCAGGGCCAAAGATCACCCGGGGCAGGGCGTCTTTGGGGCCCTGCAGCGAAAGCATTTGCCCTTTGACCGGATAGATCGGCAGCTCCGGCAGCAGGTCGGCACTCCAGGCGCCGCAGCAGAGAACGGCCTCACGGGCATCGATGGTCTGGAGGTCGCCTTCGGCGTTGCGGACGCGGATCCCCCGAAGTGTCTGGTCCCGCTGGAGCAGTTCCAGGACTTCAACGCCCTCCTGGAAGCGGACACCCAGGTCGACACAGGAGCGCTCCAGCGCGCGCATGAGTTGCCGGCGGTTATCGATTTGTCCGTCCTGCTGGAACAGCAGTCCGGCCCGCCAGCCGGGTCCGATGCCGGGGATTTCGCGTTCGAGGGCTGCACGATCCAGTGCTTGGCCCCAGGGAGCGGTGGGATAGATGTCGCGCTCCGCTTCTGAGGCGAAGGGCACCACGATTCCGCAGTCCCGCAGACCGCAGGAGAGGCCGCTGTCGGCTTCGATCTGCTCCACCCAGCCGGGGATCCGCCGCAGGCTGTCTTGGCCGAGGCGCAGCAGATCACCGCTGAGCCCTTCGGCATGGGGCGCGAGCATTCCGGCGGCTACAAAACCAGCGGCTTCGCTGCGCTGGCGGCTGAGCACTTCAACGGAGCGACCTGCCCGGGCGAGCTGATGGGCCAGGGCGAGACCCATGAGGCCGCCACCGAGGATCAGAACTCCGTTGCCCTGGGCGGCTGTCATTGCCGATCCAACCCGAACTGCCAGTGTTTCAGGTGATGCGTTGGGCTGACCATCGGCCCTTCCATAGGATCAGGCGATTGACGGAGTTGGGACATGGCAGCTGAGGCCGCCTGGGAAGCAGTGATCGGCTTGGAGACCCATGTGCAACTGGGGACCAACAGCAAGATCTTCACCGGCGCCTCCACCACCTTTGGCGACGATCCCAATACCCATATCGATCCGGTGGTGTGCGGCCTGCCGGGAACCCTTCCGGTCCTGAATCAGAAGGTGCTGGAGTACGCCGTGAAGGCCTCCATGGCTCTCAATCTGAATATTGCTGAGCACAGCAAATTCGATCGCAAGCAATATTTCTATCCGGACCTGCCCAAGAACTACCAGATCTCTCAATACGACGAACCGATCGCCGAGGACGGTTGGATTGAAGTTGAGGTGGCTGAGAAAGGCAAAGACACCTACCTCAAGAAGATCGGGATTGAGCGTCTCCACATGGAGGAGGACGCCGGCAAATTGGTTCACGCTGGTAGCGATCGTCTCGCCGGTTCAACCCACTCGTTGGTGGATTACAACCGCGCTGGTGTGGCCCTCGCTGAGATCGTGAGCAAGCCCGATCTGCGCACAGGCCGGGAGGCGGCGGAGTACGCCTCCGAGATCCGCCGGATCATGCGCTACCTGGGCGTCAGCGACGGAAACATGCAGGAGGGCTCTCTGCGCTGTGACGTCAACATCTCCGTGCGCCGCGGGCCAGATGCGCCTTTCGGCACGAAGGTGGAGATCAAGAACATGAACTCCTTCTCGGCCATTCAGAAGGCCTGTGAGTACGAGATTCAGCGTCAGATCAAGGCCTACGAAACGGGTGAACCGATTGTTCAGGAGACTCGCCTATGGGACGAGGGCAAGCAGCTCACCAAGAGCATGCGCAGCAAGGAGGGCGCCAGTGATTACCGCTATTTCCCCGATCCTGATCTTGGCCCGATCGAGGTCAGTGCAGAACTGCGCGAGGGCTGGCGCTCAGAGCTGCCCGAGCTGCCGGCTGCCAAGCGGCATCGCTACGCCGAAGACCTCGGCCTGTCCCAGTACGACGCCCGTGTGCTGACGGATGAGCGTCCGATGGCGGAATTTTTTGAGGCCGCTGTGGCCAGCGGAGCGGACCCCAAGGGTGTGGCGAACTGGATCACCGGTGACATTGCCGCCTACGTCAATGCCAACCGCTTGAGCTACTCCGAACTGGCCTTCCGCCCGGAGCAGGTGGCGGAGATGGTGAAGCTGATCGACGGCGGCAAGATCAGCGGCAAGATTGCCAAGGAAATCCTTCCCGAGTTGCTGGAGAAGGGGGGCTCACCGGCCAAGATCGTCGATGAGCGGGGTCTGGGCATGATCAGCGACCCTGCCGCAATCACCGCGATCGTTGAAGAGCTTCTGGCTGCTCACCCTGAGGAAGTGGAAGCGTTCCGCGGAGGAAAGAACAAGCTCCAGGGCTTCTTTGTTGGTCAGCTGATGAAGAAGACCGGCGGTAAGGCTGATCCGAAACTCGTCAACCAGATTCTGAGCCAGAAGCTCAAGGGCTGAAGAAGACCCTCCAGTTAATCTCGTTATTCTTGATCTGAGCTGAATCGGGTAATAAAAATCCCCTCCTCAGGAGGGGATTTCGTCCTTTGCAGGTTGCTTAGTTGCAGTTGGGTTGGGACTGGATATTGGAGGGCCTGGCGGACCTAGACCAAGTGGTGTTTTTGGTGCTTCCGGCGATGCGCTGTAGCCGCCCATCGGAGTAACGGAGAGTGGCGTTGGCTGATCTGTTGTCGCAGTAGTTTTTCCAGCGTCCTGTGATGGTGTTGCCCTTGATGGTTCCGTCGTAGAGGTTGAGGACGGAGCCATCGTTGTTGAAGCCCTTCATCTGGAAGGTTGTGCCACTGGTCTGGATGGAGTAGTAGCCGCTGTTGTTGCCCTTCCACCAGCCATCAAGGCGCACGGGTTGGGGTTGCGGTTGAGTTTGTCTGGTGCAGTTGGGTTGGGACTGGATATTGGAGGGCCTGGCGGACCTAGACCAAGTGGTGTTTTTGGTGCTTCCGGCGATGCGCTGTAGCCGCCCATCGGAGTAACGGAGAGTGGCGTTGGCTGATCTGTTGTCGCAGTAGTTTTTCCAGCGCCCTGTGATGGTGTTGCCCTTGATGGTTCCGTCGTAGAGGTTGAGGACGGAGCCATCGTTGTTGAAGCCCTTCATCTGGAAGGTTGTGCCACTGGTCTGGATGGAGTAGTAGCCGCTGTTGTTGCCCTTCCACCAGCCATCAAGGCGCACTTGTTGTGGCTGTGGAGGCTGTTGCGTGACGATTTCGCCGCTCCAGTTGCCCCGCGGTTCGTCGTCGCAGTTTCCGTATTGACCTCTAAAGCCGCTTCCGCTGAACTGAAGGGTGGCTCGACCCCAGTAATAAGAACCTGAGATTGGATAGTTGCACCGGCGACTGCTGCCATCCTTTCGAATCCAGTGGCCTGAAAATTGACCTGAGCTCGATTTGCTCCCATACAGAAGGGCTTTGCCGTCGAGATAAGTTCCTCCCCAATTGTTGCCGTTGATTCGATTTATCTTTACGACGCCCCAATTGCTTGAGTAGGTCTCTGCTTGGGCGCTAGTCCCTAAACTCAAGAGCCCTGCGGTTGCCGTAATGCAAGCGACTCCAAGGGAAAAATGTTTAATGCGACGGGACTGCATTGTCTTGAGGCTTTGACCCTGTCACATTAAATACACATTTCGGAGGGGTTTCTTCGCTTTATGAAATCTTTGGATCAGTAAGTGTTGTTATTTTGTTGCGTTTTAGTGTCTTTTCTACCGCTGCGCCTAGTCGGTGGCTGTGCTGTCGGTTGTCGATGATGACGTCGGCGCACTTGCGTTTGACCTCCAGTGACCATTGGCTCGCGATCCGTTGTTGGGCCGCTTCCTGGCTGAGTGCATCGCGTTGCATCAGGCGTTCCAGTTGCTGCTTCTCGTCGCAGTCCACCAGCCAGATCTCGCTGCAGAGCTCTTGAAGTCCCGCTTCAAAGAGCAGGGGAATCATCAACACCACTGCTGATTCAGCTGCGAGTTCAGCGAGCGCCAGCTCAAAGCGCTGGCGGACCAGCGGGTGAACGAGTTGCTCTAGCCAGCGCTTGTCAGTCGGATTGCTGAAGACAATCGAGCCAAGGGCTCCTCGATCGATCGTTGGGCACTCGGGGCCTGTGCCACTGTTCCGAACCGCGTCGCCGAAGCGTTCCAGCACTGCTGCAGCACCGGGGCTGCCAGGTGCCAGGGCCTCACGGGCGTACTGGTCGGCATCAAGAACAGGTAGCCCTTCTGCTTCGAGCAGGCGCCCCACCGTGCTTTTGCCCGTGGCGATGCCGCCAGTCAGGCCAATGCGCCGTTGTTGCCCTTGCCAGCGGGGCCCCTGACCCATGGGGAGTCACTGATCTGCCTGCACTCAGAATTGCAGGAGTTGATGCGGCTCACCAGCTGTGACCTACGCCTGGCGGTTGATTGATGGAGGTGTGACCGCACCTGCGGGCTTTCAGGCGTCGGGGATCACGGCGGGCCTGAAGGCCTCGGGGAAGCCGGACCTCTCACTTGTGCTGGCACCCGAGGGCGCGGTCTGTGCCGGCACCTTCACGACCTCCTTGGTGCGAGCGGCCTGCGTGGATCTCTGCGCCGATCGCCTGGCCTCCAGAGGTGGTATCGCCCGAGCGGTGCTCACGAATTCCGGTCAGGCCAATGCCTGCACCGGCGACCGCGGCCTGGTTGACAGCATCCGTGCCACCCAGGCCGTGGCTGATCGCCTGGGGCTTTTGGCGGAAGAGGTCCTGATCTGCTCCACCGGGGTCATTGGTGTCCCGATCCCCATGGAGACCCTGCTGCAGGCCATTGACCCGTTGACGGACGCCCTCAGTTCAGACGGTGGCGCAGCGGCGGCCACCGCGATCCTCACCACCGACCTGATTGATAAGCAGATCGCTCTGGAGGCGGACCTCGGTGGCCAGACCGTTCGCATCGGTGGGATGGCCAAGGGGTCGGGAATGATTCACCCGAACATGGCCACGATGCTTGGCTATCTCAGCTGTGATGCCGGCGTCCCCGCTGAGGTCTGGCAGGGGATGGTCTCCCGCGCGGTGCAGCGCTCCTTCAACGCCATCACGGTTGATGGCGACACCAGTACGAACGACACCTACCTGGCTTTTGCCGCTGGCGCTCCTTTAGATCCAGCCCAGTACGCGGCCCTGGAGGAGGGGGTCACCGCGGTCTCTCAACACCTGGCCAAAGCCATCGCCCGCGATGGTGAAGGAGCCACCTGCCTGCTGGAGGTCCAGGTGGACGGGGCGGCCACGGAGGCCGATGCGCTGGCCATCGCCCGCACGGTCTGCGGTTCCTCCTTGGTCAAGACGGCTGTCCATGGCCGTGACCCCAACTGGGGCCGGATTGTCGCTGCGGCGGGTCGTGCGGGAGTCCCCTTCGATCCTGCTGCCGTCGCGCTCTGGCTCGGGGAGCATCAGCTGATGGCAGCTGGCCAACCCATGGCCTTTGATCGGCCGGCCGCCTCGGCCTACATGCGCGATCGGGCTGCCGGTGCCTACCTCTCGGATGACACCGTTGCGATTCGCCTTTCGGTCGGTACTGGCCCTGGAAGTGGGCGCGCCTGGGGCTGCGACCTCTCGGATCAGTACGTGCGCATCAACGCCGATTACACGACCTAAGAGCAGGCCTACCATCAGCCACCAACGTCCCTGCTGAGATGGCCAAGGCCGGAGCACCCCAGAAGCAGGCTCCCAATGGTCTCCCCAGGATCTGGATGGGCCCCTTGGTCGCTGGGGTGAGCTTTGCCTTGGCCTACGGCATCACGCAGCGACTGGCCGCGATCAACCTCGGCGATGTCATTCGCCTCAGTCCCCGCTTTGAGCAGAAGCAGACCCCTGGAGTGACACTCAAGGAGATGCGTCAGCGCTACGGCGAGCAGCCGTCTGAACTGCGCTCCGATCTCGACCCTCAGCAGCTCGAGCTCTGGCGCAAGGCCCAGGAGCAGGCCGATGCCGCCGCGAAGGCTAAGGCTGAGGCCGAGGCCAAAGCCGAGCGTGAAGCTGCAGCGACAGCCGCGCCAGCTGCTGCCCCCAAACCAGTGACTCCAACTGAAGAGCCCGCTGCGCTCGAGCCCAAGCCTGTCGTTGAGGTGCCTAAACCCAAGCCCACGCCGAAGCCGAAACCTCAGGTCCAGTCGCCTGCACCGCGTCCGCAGCTTGCAGCACCGGCTCCGCAGCAATCGGTTCCCCTCTTGGATTTGCCCCCCCTTCAGTAGATCTGATCTGCCACGATTTGGGTGACTCTCAAGCGGCCGGCCATGAGTGAGCCTCAGACCCTGGTGCAGGCGGCCCTCAATCGTCTGAGCGCCCGCCTGGGAAGTGGTTTGGCCGACGCCGCAGCTGGTCTGGCGGTCCTGGCCCAGGACGCCCCCGAGCGATTGCGTCAGGAATGGGACCTGTTTAAAGAAGAGGTGGAGCTCGAAGCCCAGCGGCTGGAGCACGGAGATCAGGAGGTGCCGGCAGCGGAGTCCTCGATGGCTTCGTCTTCACCAGCGGCAGATCCCCAGACGCAGATTGATCAGCTGCGCGCCCAGGTCACGCGGCTTGCTCGCCGCCTCGAGGAGCCCGCTTGATGCGTCGTCTTGGCCCGGCCCTGGCGAGCGCCCTTCGCTCCCTACGGATCTGGGGTGCCGTTCTGCAGTTGTTGGCCTTCCTCTGGTGGGATGCCCAGTCCTGGAGCTATCCAGGGGGCGTCAGTAAGGAGGGGCAGGAGCGTCGCCAGAAGTGTCGTGCCCGTTGGCTCACGGCCCAGTTGCTGGAGCTGGGCTCAGCCTTCATCAAGCTCGGTCAGCTCCTGTCGGCCAGGCCGGATGTGCTGCCGGCCAGCTGGGTTGAAGAACTCTCCCGGTTGCAGGACAGCGTCCCGGCCTTCTCCTTCGACACGGCTCAGTTGCTGCTGGAGCAGGAGCTGGGGGAGCGCTGTGCCGAGATTATTGATATCGAGGAACAACCCCTCGGGGCCGCCAGCCTGGCCCAGGTCCATCGCGCCAGCCTTCGCAGTGGCCGGCAGGTGGTTTTCAAGATCCAACGCCCCGGGCTGGAGCGTCTGTTCCGCCTCGACCTCGAGGTCATGCAACAGGTCGCGGCGGTGCTGCAGCGCCATCCCCAGTGGGGTGTCGGACGCGATTGGGTCTCCATCGCTCAGGAATGTCGTCGTGTGCTTCTGCGTGAGCTCGACTTCCGCCTGGAGGCCGAGCACGCCGCCCGCTTCCGGCAGCAATTTCTCGATGATCCGGGCATTCGCATCCCAGCGGTGGTCTGGGAACTCACCACCCGGCGGGTGCTCTGCCTCGACTACGTCCCCGGGATCAAGATCAACGACCGCCAGGCCCTGATCGAGGCCGGCATCGACCCTTCGGCGGTCGCGGAGAAAGGTGCGGCTAGCTACCTGCAACAGCTGGTGCGTTTCGGCTTCTTCCACGCCGATCCCCACCCTGGCAACTTGGCTGTGGCCCGTGATGGGGCCCTCATCTACTACGACTTCGGCATGGTCGGGACCTTGTCTCAGCGCCTGCGCAGTCGCCTGGGGCGGATGGTCACGGCGGCGGCGGCCCGCGATGCCTCGGGCTTGGTCCGTGAGCTGCAAGCCGCTGGGGTGATTGCCCCTGACATCGATCCCGGTCCGGTCCGTCGCCTTGTGCGGGTGATGCTCGCGGAGGCCCTGACCCCTCCCTTCTCCGCCAACATCCTCGACAAACTCTCCGGCGACCTCTACGAGTTGGTCTATGGGCAGCCCTTCCGTCTGCCCCCGGAGCTGATCTTTGTCATGCGGGCCCTCTCCACCTTTGAGGGGGTCGGCCGCAGCCTGGATCCCAGCTTTAGCCTCGTCGCCATCGCCCGCCCCTATCTGCTTCCCCTCATGACCGCCAGCGGCAACGGCCCCAACGATCTCTTCAACCAGTTGGGTCGCCAGGCGGTGGAGGTGGGCAGCCGTGCCCTCGGTCTGCCCCAACGCCTGGAGGACAGCCTCAGCCGCATTGAACAGGGCGATCTTCAGGTTCAGATCCGTGCCGGCGAGACCGACCGTCTGCTGCGTCGGTTGGCCCTGAGCCAGCAGAGCGCTGGCCAGTCGGTCCTGCTGGGTGCCTTTGCCGTCGCTGCGGCCCTGCTCGCCTCCAGCGCCCGGCCGCTGCTGACGATCATTCCGGTTGTGGCCGGGGTTCCGGTGGGTCTCAGCTGGTTAAAGCTGCAGGCCCGCCTGAAGCGCGACGCCCGCATCGACAAGCTCGGCAATTCCTAAGCGCCGCCCATAAAAAAATCCCGGGCTGGCTGATCCAGGTCCCGGGATCTTGGTTCGGTTGGAGCCTGTCTCCGCTTGGCCTCAGGCCTTGCCGCGGGGGCCGCGGTCTTCTGCGCCGGCGTAGACGGCCTGGCTGCCCAGTTCGTCTTCGATGCGCAGCAGCTGGTTGTACTTGGCCACGCGCTCACTGCGGCTGAGGGAGCCGGTCTTGATCTGGCCGGCGCGGGTGGCCACGGCCAGGTCGGCGATGGTGGTGTCCTCGGTCTCGCCGGAGCGGTGGGAGATCACGCTGGTGTAGCCGGCACGGCCCGCCAGATCGATCGCCTGCAGGGTCTCGGTCAGGGTGCCGATCTGGTTGACTTTGATCAGGATCGAGTTGGCCACGCCCAGGTCGATGCCGCGCTGCAGGCGGGCACTGTTGGTCACGAACAGGTCATCGCCGACGAGTTGGACGGTCTTGCCGAGCTTCTCGGTCAGCAGGGCCCAGCCCTCCCAGTCGTCTTCGGCAACGCCGTCCTCGATCGAGGTGATGGGGAAGCGGTTCACCAGAGCGGCCAGCTGGTCGACCATCTCGGCGCTGGTGTAGCTGCCCCCATCGAAGGCGTAGCGGCCGTCCTTGAAGAATTCGGTGCTGGCCACGTCCAGGGCCAGGGAGATCTGATCGCCAGGGCGGTAGCCAGCCTTTTCGATCGCCTGAACCAGCATGTCGCCGGCTTCGATGTTGCCCAGGTCAGGGGCAAAGCCGCCCTCGTCGCCGACGGCAGTGCTCAGGCCCTTGTCCTTCAGTAGACCCTTGAGGGTGTGGAATACCTCGGTGCCCATCCGCAGAGCCTCCCGGAAGGTGGGTGCGCCGTGGGGCACCAGCATGAATTCCTGGAAGTCCAGGCTGTTGGCGGCGTGGGCGCCACCGTTGATCACGTTCATCAACGGCACCGGCAGCAGGTTGGCCATCGGGCCGCCCAGATAGCGGTAGAGGGGCAGGCCAACGCCATTGGCGGCGGCGCGGGCGCTGGCCAGGCTCACCGCCAGGATTGCGTTGGCGCCCAGGGCGCTCTTGTTGTCGCTGCCGTCGAGCTCGAGCATCGCGGCATCAACGGTGCCCTGGTCCAGGGCACTCAGGCCGCAGAGGGCCGGAGCGATTTTTTCTTCAACGTTGCTGACGGCCTGCAGCACACCCTTGCCGCAGTAGCGGCTGCCGCCGTCCCGCAGTTCACAGGCTTCGTGGGCACCGGTGCTGGCGCCGCTGGGAACGATGGCGCGGCCACTGGCTCCGCCCTCCAGCATCACCTCGGCTTCCACGGTCGGTGTGCCACGGGAATCGAGAACCTCCCGGGCCACGATGGTGTCGATGACGAGGTCGAGGGTGTCGATCACAGCGGCCTAACGCACAACATGAATCCTTGCAGGGATCTTATGGGTCGCCCTGCCGGGGGCCTTGGTGACCGTTGGCACCAATCCGCTGACTTTGGTCAGAATGCGGCCGTCAAGAACAGTCCGGATGCGCCTTCTCCACACCATGCTGCGGGTCGGCGACCTGGAGCGCTCGATCGCGTTCTACACCGACATTCTTGGGATGCGGCTGTTGCGCCGGAAGGACTATCCCGGGGGGCGTTTCACCCTGGCTTTTGTGGGCTACGGAGACGAGAGCGACCACACCGTGCTGGAGCTCACCCACAACTGGGACACCAGCAGCTACGACATCGGTAGCGGCTATGGCCACATCGCCCTGGGTGTGGACGACATCGTTGGCGTCTGCGACCAGATCCGCGCCAAGGGGGGAAAGGTGGTGCGCGAACCGGGCCCGATGAAGAACGGCACCACCGTCATTGCCTTCGTCGAGGACCCCGACGGCTACAAGGTTGAACTGATTGAGATGAGCTCTCGCGCCCATGCGGCCTGATTCCTACGCCGCTGGCCCCGCCAGCCTCACCACGGTTCCTGATCGTTTCAGCGATGCCGGCTGGGACCTCCTGCTGGCCAGCCAGGAGCAGGCCAGCCGCTGGCGCCACGGCGAGATGAACGTGGAGCACCTGCTGCAGGTGCTGCTGAATGACGAGCGCTACGCCGCCTGGGTGGATCCCCTGCCCCTCGATGCCTCGCGTCTGCTGGATCAGCTGGATGACTTCTGCGCGGATCAGCCCACCAGCAGTGCCAGGGACCTGTTCGTCGGCGAGGACCTGGAACTGCTTCTGGAGGAGGCCGATCGCCAGCGGGGCCAGTGGGGCTCTCGCTTCATCGATGTCCCCCATCTGTTGGCGGCCCTGTTGGATGACCGCCGCATTGCCGGCGCCCTCCTGCAACAGCAGGGGTTGACCCAGGAGGACCTGCGTCGCTCCGTTCCCAGGCCTGCGCCCGCAGCCAGCAGCCCCCCGCCGCAAGCGGTCGTTGAGCCGCCTGCTCCGGCGCGTCCAGCGCCCAGTAGGACAGTCGTCGAGCCCGCCCCCACTGATGAGAACGGCCTGAAGCTTGAGCAGGAGCCCACGGCCCTCGAGCAGTTCGGACGGGATCTCACCGCCGCCGCCCGGGCGGGTGACTTGGATCCAGTCATTGGTCGCGACACAGAAATCCGGCGTCTGATGCAGGTGCTGTCGCGCCGCGGCAAGAACAACCCGGTCTTGATCGGCGAGCCGGGCGTGGGCAAGACCGCCATCGCTGAGCTGCTGGCCCAGCGGATCGTCGCCGGCGAAGTGCCGGATGCCCTTAAGGGCCAGCGGCTGGTCTCCCTGGACCTGGGCGCCCTGATCGCTGGCGCCAAGTTCCGCGGCCAATTCGAGGAGCGCCTGCGCAGCGTGCTCAAGGAGGTGCGGGACGCCGAAGGCGCTGAGGCGGGCGGCGTGATCCTGTTCATCGACGAGCTCCACAACGTGGTGGGCCCGGAGCGCTCCAACAGCGACGCCGGCAGCATCCTCAAGCCGGCCTTGGCCCGGGGCGACTTGCGTTGCATCGGTGCTACCACCCCGGAGGAGTACAGCCGCACCGTTGAGAAGGATCCCGCCCTGAACCGGCGCTTCCAGCAGGTCCTGATCAAGGAGCCCAGCCTTGAGGAGAGCACCCTGATCCTGCGGGGCCTGAAGGAGCGCTACGAGTTGCACCACGGGGTGGCCATCACCGATGGCGCTGTCGTGGCCTCGGCTCGGCTTGCCGATCGCTACATCTCCGATCGCTGCCTGCCGGATTCAGCCATCGACCTGATCGATGAGGCCGCTGCCCAGCTGCGGATGGAGGTCACCTCCAAGCCGCGTCTGGTGGAGGAGGCCGAGAGCGATCTACGCCGCGTTGAGTTGGCCCTGCTTTCGGCGGAGAGCGCCCCAGAGGCCGAACGGGTGGCGCTGCAGCAGCAGCGCCGGCAGGTCAGCGAGACCCTGCAGGGCCTGCAGGAGCGCTGGTCCGCCGAGCGGGAGCAGCTGGCGGAGCTGCGCCAGCTCCTGGCCGATGACGAGGCCCTGCGCCTGCAGATCGCCGAGGCCGAACGCGATGGTGACCTCGAAGAGGCCGCCCGGCTCCAGTACGACCAGCTCCACGGCGTTCAGCAGCGCCGTCATGAGTTGGAGGAGCAACTCCAGGCCAGTCAGCAGAGCGGGCAGTCCCTGCTGCGGGAACAGGTGGAAGAGGGGGACATCGCTGATGTGGTGGCCCGCTGGACCGGGATTCCCGTTCAGCGCCTGCTGGCGGGTGAGCGCCAGAAGCTGCTGGAGCTTGAGCAGCGCCTGGCCCAGCGGGTGATCGGACAAGGGGAGCCCGTCGGTGCCGTGGCCGCGGCGATTCGCCGCGCCCGTGCGGGCATGAAGGATCCGCGCCGTCCCGTGGGCTCGTTCCTCTTCCTCGGTCCCACCGGTGTGGGCAAGACCGAACTGGCCAAGGCCCTGGCGGCGTCCCTCTTCGATGAGGAAGAGGCCTTGGTGCGCCTGGACATGAGCGAGTTCATGGAGCGCAATGCCGTGGCCCGCTTGCTCGGGGCTCCTCCGGGTTATGTCGGCTACGAGGAGGGCGGTCAGCTCACCGAAGCCGTCCGCCGGCGTCCCTATGCCGTGTTGCTCCTCGATGAGGTGGAGAAGGCCCACCCCGATGTCTTCAACGTCCTGCTGCAGGTCCTTGATGACGGACGTCTGACTGATTCCCAGGGCCGCACGGTCGACTTCCGCCACACCGTGGTGGTGATGACCAGCAACCTGGCCAGTCGAGCGATCTTGGATGCCGCCCGCGGCCAGGCCGACGCCTCGGCGCTCGAGGAGCAGGTGGAGCGAGCCCTGGCCAGCCAGTTCCGGCCGGAATTCCTCAACCGCATCGATGAGGTGATCCGCTTCCAGCCCTTGGGACCGGCCGACCTGCAACGGATCGTGCGCCTGCAGGTGCTCGAGTTGGCGCAATTGCTCCAAGAGCAGGGACTGGCGCTTCAGGTGGACGAGCCGGTCGTGGCCTGGCTGGCGGAGCAGGGCTACGAGCCGGAATACGGAGCGCGGCCCCTGCGCCGGTTGCTGCGGCGCCAGATCGAGAACCCCTTGGCCACCGAGTTGCTCGAGGAGCGCTTCCTGGGTGCGGCGGCCGTTCAGGTCAGCCTGGGCGAAGGCGAGCAGGCCCTCTGCTTCAAACCCATCTCAGGCCCTGAATAGGACATCCGTTAGTCTGTTTGTTTGTCGGCGCGTGGGCTCAACACGCCGCGCGGCCCGCTGAAGGATCAGCAGGCTTCATGCTCTGCCCATGAGGCTTGGCCCCGATTTCCCCTGTGGAATCTTCATTCGTGGAATCCCAGACCGAACCACAAGTCAAGTCCGACGAGGCCGCCGCCACCGAACCGGTGAAGACCGGCTTCGTGGCAGACACCGTCGCTGAATTGCGCAAGGTGGTCTGGCCGAGCCGTCAGCAGCTGTTTGGTGAATCAGTCGCGGTGATCTTGATGGTCACCATTTCGGCTTTTGCGATCGCTGCCGTCGATCGCTTCTACAGCTGGGGAAGCTCCCAGGTGTTCCGCTGACCCACTGAATCTTTCGCCCTCTCCTCCCTTTGCCCGTGTCCGACGTCGACTTGACCACTGAAGAATTCGCCGCGGCGGATCTGGCTACCGACGCCGAACCCGCAGCTCCCGCCGCTGACTCGGAAGGCCGGGCTCTGATTGCCCGCTGGTACGCCGTTCAGGTGGCCTCCAGCTGCGAGAAAAAAGTCAAGGCCACCCTCGAGCAGCGTGCCGTCACCCTCGGCGTGGACAAGCGCATCCTCGAGATCGAGATCCCCCAGACCCCCGCGGTCAAACTCAAGAAGGACGGCAGCCGCACCAGTACCGAAGAGAAGGTCTTCCCCGGCTACGTCTTGGTTCGGATGGTCCTCGATGAGGACACGATGATGGCGGTGCGGAGCACCCCAAACGTGATCAACTTCGTGGGTGCGGAAGATCGCCGTGCCACCGGCAAGGTCCGCGGTCACATCAAGCCTCGCCCCCTGAGCCGTCAGGAGGTGGATCGCATCTTCAAGCGGGCTGCCGAGAAGAAGCCTGTGGTGAAGGTCGATCTGACCGAGGGCGATCAAATCTTGGTGACCGCTGGTCCCTTCAAAGACTTCCAAGGCGAAGTCATCGAGGTGTCGGGCGATCGCAACAAGCTCAAGGCTCTGCTCTCGATCTTTGGCCGGGAAACCCCGGTGGAACTCGAGTTCTCCCAGATCAGCAAACAAAGCTGATTCCCGTGCGGCCGTCTCCCTGCGGAGGGCGGCCTAAGGCGGTGCTTCGGTTTTCGGAGTCCGCCGCACACGCTGCCCTAGGGTCGCGGATCCGCAGATTGCTCAAGACGCCAGGACGATGGCAAAAAAAGTTGTAGCTGTGATCAAGCTGGCGCTCGACGCCGGCAAAGCAAACCCCGCGCCGCCGGTGGGCCCTGCCCTCGGTCAGCACGGCGTCAACATCATGGCGTTCTGCAAGGAGTACAACGCTCGGACGCAGGACAAAGCCGGATACGTGATTCCGGTGGAGATCTCGGTCTTTGAAGACCGCAGCTTCACCTTCATCACCAAGACCCCTCCCGCTTCCGTGCTGATCGTGAAGGCAGCCGGAATCGCCAAAGGTGCCGCCACCTCTTCCAAGGGTTCTGTCGGGGCCATCAGCCGCGCACAGCTCGAAGAGATCGCCAAGACCAAGCTGCCTGACCTCAACTGCACCAGCGTTGAGTCGGCCATGCGCATCATCGAAGGCACCGCCCGCAACATGGGCGTGGCTGTGAAGGACTGAGTCTCGGGTTTATCCCGGCTCATCCATTCCTTTCTGTTCTTTAGCGGGGGAGAGCTCCTGAGCTCGTCTGCACCCCATTCCTGACATGCCCAAACTCTCCAAGCGCTATTCCGCCGCCGTCGGCAAGGTTGAAGAACGCGTCTACGCCCCGCAAGAGGCTGTCGATCTGGTGAAGGCCAACGCCACCGCCAAGTTCGATGAGACCGTCGAAGCCCACGCTCGCCTCGGCATCGACCCCAAGTACACCGACCAGCAGCTGCGCACCACCGTGGCCCTGCCCCACGGCACCGGTCAGAGCATTCGCATCGCTGTGATCGCTCGCGGTGAAAAGGTCGCTGAGGCCAAGGCCGCTGGTGCTGATCTGGCTGGTGACGACGATCTCGTCGAAACCATCTCCAAGGGTGAGATGGAGTTCGATCTGCTGATCGCGACCCCGGACATGATGCCCAAGGTCGCCAAACTCGGTCGTGTCCTCGGCCCCCGTGGTCTGATGCCGAACCCCAAGGCCGGCACCGTCACCACCGACCTGGCCTCGGCCATCAGCGAGTTCAAGGCCGGCAAACTGGAGTTCCGCGCTGACCGCACCGGCATCGTCCACGTGCGTTTCGGCAAGGCCAGCTTTGACGTTGCCCAGTTGCTGGACAACCTGAAGGCGCTGCAGGAGACCATCGACCGCAACAAGCCCAGCGGTGCGAAGGGTCGCTACTGGAAGAGCCTGTACATCACTTCCACCATGGGTCCTTCCGTGGAAGTGGATGTGTCTGCACTGCAGGACATCAAGCAAGAGGGCTGATCGTCCCCGTCCCTCTGCGCAAAGCCCCCGCCGGAGCGGGGGCTTTGTTGTATGTTCTTTCTCTGGCTAACGCCAGAAGGGTTACGCGCCCTACCCAAGACAGCAGGTCGAATTCCTGTTCTGCTCGCAGAACCTGAGTCCTTAAACCCTGCCGAGGTGTCCGCGACAGTTTTTCTCACCAGGGCTCCCTCGGGAGTTCGGGTTGGGTGAAGCGAGCCGCAGCCCTCGAGTACCGCCCGGTACTGGGGTTGCGTTCCCGGCTTGTTCCCCTGATCCGATCCTTAACCATGGGCCGCACTCTGGAGAACAAGCAACAGATCGTCGAAGAGCTGAAGCAGCTCCTTGGCGAGGCCGAAATGGCGCTGGTCCTTGACTACAAGGGTCTGTCCATCAAGGAAATGTCTGATCTGCGGACTCGTCTGCAGGCCAGCAACGGTGTCTGCAAGGTGACCAAAAACACCTTGATGCGCCGTGCCATTGATGGCAATAGCGCTTGGTCGGAACTCGATTCCCTCCTCACCGGCACCAACGCCTTCGTGCTCGTCAAGGGCGACGTGGGTGGTGCTGTGAAGGCCGTTCAGACCTTCCAGAAGGAGACCAAGAAATCGGAGACGAAAGGAGGCCTTTTCGAAGGCAAGCTCCTCTCCCAATCCGAAATCAAGGCCATCGGGGATCTGCCCTCCAAGGAGGTGCTCATGGCGCAGATCGCAGGTGCGATCAACGCCGTGGCCACCAAGGTGGCTGTGGGCATCAACGAAGTTCCTTCCGGTCTTGCTCGGGCGCTCAAGCAGCACGCCGATGGCGAGGGCAAGGCCGACTGAGGCCTGCTCTGCTGAGCTCTCCGATCCGACTGTTTACACAGATCTGTTGCTGATTCCCAACCATGTCTGCTACTACCGACCAAATCCTCGAGCAGCTGAAGTCCCTCTCCCTGCTGGAAGCCTCTGAGCTTGTCAAGCAGATCGAAGAGGCCTTCGGTGTGTCCGCCGCCGCTTCCGCTGGCGTCGTGATGGCTGCCCCCGCCGCTGGCGGTGCTGCTGAAGCTGCTGAAGAGAAGACCGAGTTCGACGTCCACCTCGAGGGCTTCGACGCGGCTGCCAAGATCAAGGTCCTGAAGGCCGTCCGCGAGGCCACCGGCCTGGGTCTGGGCGAAGCCAAGGCTCTTGTCGAAGGCGCTCCCTGCAACGTCAAGGAAGGCGTGGCCAAGGCTGATGCCGAAGCCATGAAGAAGGCCATCGAAGAGGCCGGCGGCAAGGTCTCCCTCAAGTGATCCCGCCGTGGGCTGCTTCGGCAGTCCACTCCTTCAACGAAGCCGGCCCTTTCGGGGGCCGGCTTTTTTGTGTGTAGCGGCGGCTGAGCAATAAAAAAGCCCCGCCGAAGGCAGGGCTTTGAGCCGGAACGCTTCTGGGAGTCTGTCCTCGTTTCGACCCCGGAAGTGGTGTTCCGCACTCCTCACACACCAAAAACCTTACCGCCAGAGAAAAAGACCAGGCCGCCGGTTCGGGCCGCTGTCTCAACTGTCCCTGATCAGAATCGTGGCGTCTGGCCGGCGTAGGGGATCACCTGGAGGGCGATGGGGCCGTTGCTGCTGCTACTAAGGGCCACCGCTGCTGGACGGTCCTGGCGCCGTTCCGCCTGGGCGATCAAGCCATCGAGGGGTTTGGGGTTGGCGAAATAGACATGGCTCAAGCTGCGCTCGCCGTACATCCGCCGTTCGAGCTGCCAGCCCGGCTCCAGCTTGAGGGCGACAAATCCACTGCGGTCCCGCAGGGGGATCGCCCCACGCCCCACGACGAGTTCGGTCGGGTGGCTGCCGGACATCGCCAGCAGCACCAGGGTGTTCCCTTGACTCTCGAGCCTCAGGCGATAACGGGGTGAGACGTCGTCCTCGCCGACCCGGAGGGAATAGCCATTGCTGTCGAGGTAGCGGCTGCAGATCCCGCTGAAGTTGAAGCGGTTGAGGGCCGGATCAATCAGGCCGTCCCGGCGTTCTTCCCAGCACTTCGGTTGGGGTTTGAGCTGTTCGAGCACCAGCAGCTTCCAGTCCTGGTTGCCCACCGGTTGCCCCAGCACGGCCAGGCGCTCCTGCTCGAGCGGCTGGCTTTGGAACACCCCTGCGGCGGCTTGGCTGCCCACCAGGCCTGCGCTCAGCAGAGCGAGGCCGGCCCACGGGAGGTAGCTTCGCTGCATGGGATGTCTCCTGGGCTCCTGACGAGAGCTGTGTTGTACCGGATGTTGGGGGACAAGCCCAGTGGTCAGTGATACGCCCAAGGTGGTTGCCGCCGCCTGCGACGGGGCTTGTAGCGGAAATCCCGGCCCTGGCGGCTGGGGAGCGTTGCTGCGTTTTGACGATGGCAGCGTTCAGGAATTCGGTGGGGCGGAGGCCAACACCACCAACAACCGCATGGAGCTGACGGCGGCGCTGACCCTGCTGGAGCGCTTGGCGGTTCTGCCGCGTCACCCGGACCTGAGCATCCGCACGGACTCCAAGTACCTGATCGACGGCTTCAGCAAGTGGATCAACGGTTGGAAGCGCAAGGGCTGGCGCACGGCCTCCGGGAGCCCTGTTCTCAATCGCGACCTCTGGGAGGCCCTCGACGGCGCGCGGATCCAGGGCTTGCCCCTGACCTACGTGAAGGGCCACAGCGGTGATCCCGACAACGACCGCTGCGATGTCATCGCCGTGGCCTTTTCCAAGGGCAACCCGATCCAGCTGGCGGCCGGGGAGGTGGTGGAGGCGGCCCCGGCCCTTGATCTGGCCCCTCCGGCCCTGCAGCAGCTGCTGACCCGCTTGGAGTTGGCGGATCGGTTGGCCGAGGGCGACTACGGGTTGAGCCTGATGGAGCTGGCGCAGTTGGTCGAGAAGCCCCTCAAGACCCTGGAGGGACGCGATGGTCCCTGGCGCTGGCGCGATTGGCAGGTCCTTCCCCTGGACGAGGGGCGCTGGCGTCTTCGCCGTGACGCGTCAGGATCAGGGGAGCCCCAAGGCGAGGAGCGAGGAGATGGCTGAGGTCGGCACGGGATCGCTCTACCAGCGTTTTGTGGGTCCCCTGCTCAGCCGTGATGACGGTGCCGATGCTGAGCAGCTGAGCCAACTCACACTGCAGGCCCTGGGGCAGGCCTCCCTGCGCCGCAACTGGCCGCTGGTGAGCAGTTCCCTGGCGGGCCTCGGAGCAGAGCTGCAGCGCAAGGACCTGCGGTTGGAGCAAACCCTCTTTGGCTGCCGCTTCCTCAATCCCGTCGGTCTGGCCGCCGGCTTTGACAAGAACGCCGTCGCTGCGGGCATCTGGCATCTGTTTGGTTTTGGCTTTGCCGAACTGGGCACGATCACCTGGCATGCCCAGCCTGGTAACCCCCGGCCCCGGCTGTTCCGTTTGGCCGAGGAGCGGGCCGCCTTGAACCGCATGGGGTTCAACAACCAAGGGGCCGAGGCGGCGCGCCGCACCCTGGAGCGCCAGGCCCTGCCTGCGGCTGGGCAGCGACCGGCGGTCTTGGGGATCAATTTGGGCAAGTCCAAGGTCACCCCCCTGGATCTCGCCCCGGACGACTACGCCTCGTCCTTGGAGTTGCTGGCTCCCCTGGCGGACTACGCCGTGATCAATGTCAGCTCCCCCAACACTCCGGGGTTACGGGAACTCCAGGACGAAGTCCAGCTGCGTCGCCTGGTGGAGCGGCTGCGGCGTCTGCCGGCCTGCCCCCCGTTGCTGGTGAAGATCGCCCCGGACCTGGAGGACGACGCCATCGATTCGATTGCCCGCTTGGCCTACGAGGAGGGCCTGGCTGGGGTGATTGCCGTGAACACCAGCCTGGATCGCCTGGGCCTGGAGGGCAGGCGCCTGGCCCAAACCGGCAAGACCTTGGCGGAGGAGGCCGGGGGACTGAGTGGTGCACCCCTGCGCCAGCGGGCCCTGGAGGTGATGCGCCGGCTGCGGGTCACCGCTGGCCCAAGCCTGCCCTTGATCGGGGTGGGTGGCATCGACTCCGCCGCGTCCGCCTGGGAGCGCATCACCGCCGGTGCGTCCCTGGTGCAGCTCTACACCGGCTGGATCTACGGCGGGCCTGGCCTGGTTCCGGAGATTCTCGAGGGCTTAAGCCAGCAGCTTGATCGCCACGGTTTCCGCAACATCAGCGAAGCCGTCGGCTCTGGGGTGCCCTGGGGCTAAGGCTGGGAATGCTCGGAGGTGAGTTCATTCACCTCGACTCGTGCTCTCGCTGTATGAAGAGCGCCTCGGCCCCTTGCAAGCCTGGCTGTTTCCGCAGCGGGTCTACCTCGAGCTGCAGGATCAAGCGATCACGGCCATGGTCCTGAGCGGCCGGGGCCTGAGCTGGGTCGATCAGTTGTCACTGCCGCCGGGGCTCTGCTCGGGCGGACGTCCCGTGTCTGGTTCGGCCCTGGCGGATCTGTTGGGGGATTGGTTGGTGCAGTGCGGCTACCCCGGGGCCAGGATCTGGGCTGTGCTGCCGGGCAGCGCCTGCGAACTACGCCTACTGCAGGGCAGCGCTCCTGAGCGAATGGCCATGCCCAAGGAGCTGGAGGCCCTGCGTTTGCCTTGGCCCCCGGAGACCGCGGTGGATCTGCTGAGCTGCCCTCTGCCCTCCTCCCCGGGCAGCCGTGTCTCGGTGGCGGTGGAGTCGGCCTTGCTGGAGGACTGGATCGAGGTCTTTGCCGATGCGGGCCTCGGTCTCGATGCCCTCGAGGCTGCTCCGGTCTGTGCGCTGCGCTGCGTCGAGGGCCAGAAGGGTTGGTTGTTGGGACTGGAGCCAGAGCAGAGCTGGTTGCTGCGCCTGGAGCGGGGGGCTCCGATCTGGCAGTGGCGCCTGCCGCCGTTGGAGGAGCTGGAGGCTTTGCAAAGCGAGCTCAACCAATGCCTGAGCTATTGGCAATCCCAGGCTCCTCAGCCGCGCTCGATGGATGTCGTGGTCTCAGCGGCCCTGCCGGCTTCGGCGCTGGAGACCCTGCAGAGTTGTCTTCCGCTGGAGCTCAATGGCCTGGATCCCTTGCGGAGCGACCCAGCGCAGTGGTCTCTGGGTCTGCTCTGGGGGCTGGCCGCGGTGGAGTTGGAACGATGAGCCCTCGTCTTGGCCCCCTCGATTTACTGCAGGAGCGCCGGCGTGCCAGCGGCATTGCTGAGCAAGGTGGGTCCATGCTTCCGGCCCGCCCGCTGTTGCTCAAGGGCTCGGCCATTGGCGGTGGCGTCCTTGCCTTGATGCTGCTCTTGCTGGTGGCGCTGGGGTGGCGCCAGCAGCAGGTGAACGCCGCCCTGGCGAACCTCGCCGGCATCAAGCTGCAGGTCCAGACCCTAGAGACGCGGGTCGGACGGGTGCGGCGGGCCAAGGCTCAGCTGCAGCGCAGCAGCGAGGGCTTGGCCAAGGCTCTGGTGGGGGTGTCTTCCGGCTCGGCCTTGCTGGCTCAGTTGTCCGCGGTCACCCCGGCCGGTGTGCAGCTGACGGAGGTGCGCTCCCAGAAGAGCGGCTTACTGCTCAAAGGGGTCGCCGTTGATCCCCAGGCGTTCCGCCGGGTCAATGGGCTGAGTCTGCTGCTGTCCCAATCGCCTCTGTTTGAGGCCGAGTCGGTTCAGGTGGTGAAGCTCCAGCGCGATGGCGCTAGCGGGGGACCGGTGGACTGGGAGCTCTCCGCTCGCTTCGCGGCCCTGGCTCCGGATCAACAGTTGGCGGTGCTGCAGGCCCTGCAGGCCGACGGTTTGGTGCAGCGTCTGCGTTTGCTGCAGTCCAAGGGGGTGCTGCCATGAGCCTCCAACTGCGGCGAGAGCAGGTGTTGCTCGGTGCACCGGTCCTTCTGGGGGTGCTGCTGGCTGCAGCGCTGGGGGGCCTGGTGGCCTGGCCCCGTTGGCAGCGCTTGCAGGCGGATCAGCAGGAGCTGCTGGTGCTGGAGGAGCAACAGCAGCGCTTGCCCTTGCTGCGCCGTCAGCTCGAGAGCTTGGAGCAGCAGCGGGAGCAAGCTGACCGCAGGAATGCCCAGATCCTGGGGTTGATCGCGGGCAGCGGCGAGCTGCAGACGTTCTTGGCCCAGCTCAGTGAACAGGCGGCCCAGACCGGGGTGCTGCTGGATGGCTATGAACCGGTTCAGGCCGTCGCACCGCCCACCAGCAAAAAAAGCAACAAGACCGCGGCTGAGACCCCGCCGGCGGATCCGTTGTTGGCCCCTGGTTTGAAGAAGACCTCGGTGTTGCTGCGCGCCCGCGGCAGTGGCCCGCAGCTGTTGGATTTTCTGCGGCGTCTGGAGCGCCTGAGCCTCCTGGTGGTCCAGAGCGATCTCTCGCTTAAAAGTGGCAACAGCAGCAAAGACAAGGATGGCCGGGTGGTGCTGGAGCCCACCGAATTGCGGCTGAATCTGGGCCTCTATGCGAGAGATCACAGCCCAAGTCAGAAGCCTGGAAAGCCCGGCTGAGCATCGATACCATCCGCCCAACTGGCAAAGGGCAGCGTGGGTTGGCGGCGCACTGGGATCTCAGCCCTGATGGCTGCTGCCGCGATGACGGCTCCAGCGCTGGCGCTGCCGCAGTCCAGCGCGTCTGCTCCCGCGCCGTCCGTCGCGCCGTCCGGCGGGGCGCTGCTGCTGCAGTTGCGCCGTGGCGCCAACAGCGTGGACGTGGTGGTCGAGGGCACCGGTGCGGCTCCGCTGCTGCGGCAACGTCAAACCGCGGCCGGTTGGCAGGGGCAACTGCAGCTGAGTCAATCCGCCTCCCTGAAGGTCGGCCCGCAAACGCTGACCCTGCCGGAGGCCGGCCTGAAGCGCGTGAGCATCCGGGGGAGCGGGCGCGAGTTTGAGCTGGAGGTGGTGCCGATGCCGGGGGCGCCGGCCTCCAAGCCGGTGGTCAGCGCCGATGGCCGCAACCTGATCCTGAGTTTCAGCGCCCCCAGCGAGTTGGTCTCGAAGACCGGCACCTTCAACCTCAATCAGCCCGGCTCGGTGCCCCAGCCGCGCTATGCCCCGCCCCTGCAACCCAGGGCGGTGGCGCCGCCCCTGGGCGACATGGCCGTGGGAACGATGGTGCTGCGCAACCGCAGCTACCTCAACCTCAGCGGCCCGCCGGTGACGATGACCCTGCGCAACGCACCGGCCAAAGACGCCCTGATGGCCCTCAGTCAGATGGGTGGCTACGGCTTCGTCTACGTCGACGATGAGGAGCGACCGGGTGCTCAGGCCAGCGCGGGCCCGACGGTTTCGCTGTCTTTCCGCGGTGAGGCCTACAGCAAGGCCTTGAACTCGGTACTGCTGGCCTCGGGTTTGCAGGGGCGGATGGAAGGGAATCTGTTGCTGGCGGGTCCCTCGGTCATGGGCAAGACCTTCGGCACCCAGATGTCCAAGGTCTATCGCCTCAACCAGGCCTCAGCTGAGTCGGCCGCCAAGTACTTGGCCAGCCTGGGGGCGCGCATCACCCAGGTCACCACGATCACCAATGCGGTGACCTCGGGGCAGCCCGTGGCGAACCAGGTGGCTGGCGGTGAGCAAACCCAGCAAACCAAGAAGGAGGAGATCACCACCACGGAGACCTATGGCGCCTCCACCGGTCCCCTGCGTGGCTTGATTGGGACGACCGATTCACGCCTGCGCACCATCACCTTGGTGGGTGATTCCCAGTTGGTCTCGGTCGCTGAGAACTACCTCCGGCAGATCGATCTGCGCCAGCGGCAGGTGGCGTTGTCGGTGAAGATCCTGGATGTCACCTTGAACAATGACACCAGCCTTTCGAACTCCTTTGCCTTCCGCTCCGGCAG
Source organism: Synechococcus sp. CB0205 (assembly GCF_000179255.1). Lineage (NCBI taxonomy): Bacteria > Bacillati > Cyanobacteriota > Cyanophyceae > Synechococcales > Synechococcaceae > Synechococcus > Synechococcus sp. CB0205. The sequence goes on along the minus strand of NZ_ADXM01000015.1, from coordinate 7,979 downwards.
CAACTTCGTTGTCAGTGATCGGGGTGAATTCTTGGGTGCCTTTGGTGGCTTACTGCCGCCGCAAGGGGATCAATTCAGCACGATTGCGGGTGGTGCTGCGAGCGCGAAGTCTGAAACGGTGACCGCTACTGGCCAGCAGGCAACAGTCGCGACCAGCGAGATTCCTGCTAACAGCCCTGCCCCAATTAATCCAGGCTTTGCTTATCCCTCTGGCAGTGCCAACAACTACAACTACTTCGATTTCGTCCGAGGTCTGATTGAGTCGAATACGACCAAGGTTCTGGCTTCGCCGACCCTGATCATTAACGAGAATTCCGAGCCGATCGCTTCCGGTGCGGCGGTCACCGTTGGCGGTTCGGGCACCGCTGCACTCAACACGGCTTCCATTGGTCGTCCCTTTGCCAACGAGTCCTTTGTGACGGTGGGGGCCCAGGAGATTGTTAGTTACACCGTGCAGGCCGGGCAAAACGGTGCCCCGAATAGCTGTCAGCCGGAGTTTGGGACGGCTGGTTTGACCTTTGGCGCGCGGGTCTCCCGCATTGATGACAACGGCTTTGTCACCTTCTCGATGTCACCGGAGATCTCGGCGGTGATTGCGACGGACGTGCGCATTGAAGGCTGCGGCACCGTGAACACCTTGACGACCCGTCGCTTGGATACGGGGGAAGTACGCGTGCGCGATGGCCAGACCTTGATCCTGACGGGTGTGATTTCTGATTACGACCAGGCCGTGGTGCGCAAGTGGCCCGTGCTCGGTGACATTCCCTTTGTCGGTCAATTCTTCCGGGATTCGATCAACAGGCGTGAGAAGCGCGAGCTGGTGATCTTGGTTTCGCCGCGCATCATCCGCGACGACAACGGCGGCAACTTTGGCTACGGCTACCAAGCCGCGACGCCAGAAGCCCGTCAGTTGGTCTCGCCCTACTAAATCGAGCCCGGCAGGGCGGCCTTGGCGGCGATCGGCGCCACCATCTTGAAGGCGGCCATCAGTCCCCCCAGCAGGGCGCTGCCCATTCCATTGCCTCCCTTCGCCTTCTTGCTGGGCTTGAGCAGGGTGTTTGCTGCCTCCTCCAGTGACTGGGCCTGCTGGAGCGCCCCCAGCTCGCTGTAGAGCCGGCCGGCATAGCGCAGGTCCTGGGCGGCCAGGTTGAACTGGCCCTGCTCGGCGCGACTGACCCCCCGGGCCATCCAGCTCACAGCGGCGTTGGGGAGCCGTTCAATCGCCTGGCTGAAGAACTGCTCGGCCTCTGGAAAGCGGCCGGCTTCCGCAGCTTGAACGCCGGCGTTGTGGAGGGCGGCATAGCTGTGGACTGCGGCGCCGACCCCGCGGGCCCCTTGCCAATGGCTGCCCTCGAGGGCGCCGGGGTCCAGTCGTGCACCGGAGAGGTCGCTGTTGCGTAGATCGGTCCCCTCCAGCACTGAGCCCCGTAGATCCGCTCCCCGCAGGGATGCGCCGGCCAGGCTGGTGAAGCGCAGGTTGCTCTCCCTCAGGTCGGCTCCATCCAGGCGCGCTCCGCTGAGGTTGGCCCGCTCCAACTGGGCCCCTTGCAGCTGTGCGTCCCGCAGATCGGCATGGACCAGGTCGGCGTCCTGCAGCATGCAGCGCTCGCAGGAGCGTTGATCCAGGGTGCGAATCACCGCTTGGTCATCGGCCGCCTGTGCGGCTCCGCTCCCCAGTACCAAAGCCAAGCCGGCCAGATGGAGAGGCAGGCGAGCCATGGGCTGGTGCGGCCGAACTGGCGCTGTTCTAACGGTCATCTCTCCCCCCGTCGATCAGGCTGGGGGGATGGAAGCCCACGGCGGCAACTTGGAGGCGACGGCGCGGCGCTTGGGCTGCCGGCCGGATCAGATCCTGGATGCGAGCGCATCCCTGGCGCCCTTCGCCCTGCCGCGGGCGGCCCGGCGGGTCCTGCGTCAGGTGGATCTGCGGGCCTATCCCGACCGCAGCCACTGGCGGCTGCGCCATCAGATCGCGCGGCTGCATGACTTGGATCCGGAGCTGGTGCTCCCGGGCAATGGCGCGGCCGAACTGTTCACCTGGGCCGCCCGTGATGCGGCCAGCGGCGGTCTGTCGCTGTTGCCCCAGCCCGGCTTCGCTGACTACGCGCGCGCTCTTCAGTGCTGGGGCGGCCAGCAGCGGCCCATGGCCCTTCCCCTGGAGTGGGACGCCGCATTCCCGCAACCGTTTCAAGCCGACGGCCCTGCGGAGGTGCTCTGGATCACCAACCCCCATAACCCCACCGGCCAGCTCTGGAGCCGCGCGTCCTTGAGGCCGCTGCTGGCGCGTCACAGCCTGGTGATCTGCGATGAGGCCTTCCTGCCGTTGGTGCCAGGCGGGGAGCAACAGTCCTTGATTCCGCTGGTGGCGGAGCACCCCAACCTGATCGTCATTCGCAGCCTGACCAAGCTGTACGGAATTGCTGGGGTTCGGCTCGGCTATGCCGTGGCCCAGCCCGAGCGGCTGCAGCGTTGGGCCGGCTGGCGGGATCCCTGGCCCATCAATGCCTGGGCTGGAGCGCTGGCCGATGCCCTGCTCCGCGATCCCCGCGATTACCAGCGTTGGTGCTCTCGCGTGCAGGCCTGGGTGGCGCAGGAGGGGCAATGGTTGCAGCAGCGCCTGCGGGCGTTGCCTGGCATTCGTCCGTACCCGTCAGCGGTCAATTACCTGTTGCTGCGCGCTGAACAGGGTTCTCTGCAGCCGCTTCGGGAGGCGTTGGAGCGGCGACATCGCATCCTGGTGCGCGATTGCCGATCCTTCGCCGGGCTTGGCGAGTCCTGGTTGCGGATCGGCTACCAGCACCGCTCCGGCAACAGGCGTCTGCTGCGAGCCCTAGGCGCTGAGCTCCTTCAGTAGTCCTGCTATCAGTGCTTCGGCATCGCGCACGGCCAACTCCTCCATGCCGCGGCGCAACTGCAGCAGTGGGTCGATCACCGGATCGCAGCCCCGCAGCCTGGGACCGAGCAGGCGCCAGAGGGTGCGCTCCAGGGCGGGATGCTCGGGGGGGTGCTGCCAGACGATCACTGCAGCACCGACGGCCGCGGCGGCACCGGCGTTGGCGTCCTGGTGCTTGTCCGCTGCTTGGGGGTAGGGGACCAGGATCGTTGGACTCCCGCAGACCGCCAATTCGCTCAGGCTGCCGGCACCCGCACGGCTGATCACCAGATCGGCGTGTTGCAGCAAGCCGGCCACCTCGTCGCTGAAGGGTCGCTCGGCGTAGCGGGGGTGTTGCAGTTGACCGCTCTCGGGGTCGTTGTTGCCGCTGAGGTGAACCACCCGGCAGCCCAGGTTCAGTAGTCGGGGCAGCAGGGGCCGGACCATGCGGTTGAGCCCCACGGCACCCTGGCTGCCGCCCATGACCAGCAGCAGGGGGCCCGCTCCCGCCGGGACCCAATTCGGGAGTGGTGCCGCCTGCAGAAACTCCCGGCGTACCGGGGTGCCCGTCACCCGCGGGCGGCAGCCCTGCAGGCGCTCTGCCGCCTGGGGTAGTCCGACGGCGACCTGGCTGCAGAGCCGCCCGAAGAGACGCGTGACTTTTCCTGGGACGCCATTGGATTCATGCAGCACCACCGGCACCCCGCACCAGCGGGCCGCCAGGATCGCCGGTGCAGCGATGTAGCCGCCGGTGCTGAAGACCAGGCGGATGCGTTCCCGGCGGATCAAGCGCCGCACCGTGACGGTGGCGCCAAGCAGGCGCAGCAGGTTGGTGAGCTTGCGCAGTCCCCGGCCCTGAAGGCCGCCGGCATCGACGGTGTGCAGCCGGTAGTCCTGGGGAACCAGCTCGGTCTCCAGCCGGTCGGGAACCCCGAGCCACTGGATCTCCCAGTCCGGGGGCAGGGCCTGGGCCACGGCGAGGGCTGGGAAGAGATGCCCGCCGGTGCCGCTGGCAGCGATCAACAGGCGTGACATGGGCATCGCTGATGAGCGCGCCTAACTTAAGGGCACCTCCCCGTTGAGCTCCCGTGCAGTTGCGCTCCTTCCTGGCTGCCGCCCTCGCTCTGACGGGTTTGGCCATAGGGGCTCCCCTTCGGGCGGCGCCCAGCCTGCAGGCCCTGCAGGAGGCCCTGAACAATGGCTCCTCTTCGGAGATCTCGGCCCTGCTCGAGGCGGGGAATGGTCTGGATCCCGCGCTGGTGTTGCAGCGCCGCGACTTCTTGCGCGCTCAGTTCCCCGATGCCAGTTGGCAGGTGAGCCCCGGGGTCTCCCTCAAGGACGGACGGGCCACCACCCTCGTCACCGTTGCCGGTAGCCGTAAGCAGGGGCCCTACAAATTCCGCTTTGAAGCCACCCAGAAGTTGGTGCTGGGATCCAGCGGCGATCGCTTCAACAGCCAGGACGTGATCGAATCCAATTCGATCCTGCGCAGCGGTGACCCCAACCTCAAGGTCAGCCTGTTGATTCCCGATGCCGTGCTGACGGGGCAGCGCTACGACCTCGATGTGATCTTTGACGACCCCCTTAACGGTGCGGTGGTTGCCGGGGCGATCAAGCCCGTCACGGTCAGCGAGTTGCTGCGGTTGCAGGCTCCCGACCTGCAGCTTGAGGCCCTCGGTGGCGGCGGCATGTTCAAGACCGTGCAGGCCCCTTTCCAGCCGGGCAGTCAGACCTGGGCGGTGCTGTTGGTTCACCCCAAGGGGATCGTGGCGGCGTCCAAGCAGGTCCGGGTGGTCGCCAAGCGCTCCGAGCTCACCCTTTAAACCAACGGGCCAGCGCGGAGACATCCAGCTCACCGCAGCCCTGCTCGATCAGCTCGTCCTCTAGGGCGGCCACCCGTTCGCAGATCGGCAGCTCCAGCCGGGCCTCGGCTGCGGCACCCAGGGCGATGCCGAGGTCCTTGCGGTGCAAGGCCAACTTGAACCCCAACGGATAGGAGTCGTTGATCATCTGTTGGCTCCTGTTCTCCAGGGCCCAGGAGCCAGCGGCGCCACCCTTCAGGGCCTCCACCAGTGCGTCTTGCGGTAGCCCCAGGCGATCGGCGAGGGCCAGGGCTTCAGCGACGGCGGCATAGCTGCCGGCCACCAACACCTGATTGACCGCCTTGGCCTGCTGCCCTGCTCCCACGGGGCCGAAGTGATGCAGGCTGCCGCCAATGACCTCCAGCAGCGGCCGAGCCCGCTCGAGCTGGTCCAGCTCAGCCCCGATTAACACCCGTAGGGTTCCGGCTTCGGCTCCTTCGGTGCCGCCGGTCACCGGAGCATCGATGTAGTCCACCCCCTGCGTCGCGAGCTCGCCGGCGAGGCGTTGGCTGGTGCCTGGGCTGATGGTGGAGCAGTCGATCACCAGCGCCCCAGGCTGCAGGTGGCCCTTCGCTAGGGCCAGCACCTCGTCGACCGCCTGGTCATCGCTCAAGCAGAGCAGCAGCAACGGCGACGCGGCCGCCGCTTCAGCCACCGTCATCGCCCGCTGGGCACCCGCCGCCTCCAGGGATTGTGCGGGAGCGGCAGTGCGGTTGAAGACCGTCAGGCTCCATCCGGCCCGCAGCAGGTTGCGGGCCATGGGGGCACCCAGGGCTCCAAGGCCCAGACAGCTCACATCAGTTGGCATGGGCTGGTTTGGAGAGGGTGTTGAGTTCGCCGCGATCCAGGCTGCCATCGCCGTTCTGGTCGATGGTCTGGAAGTGCTTGCGCAGCCAGGGGTAGCCCTGGGCTTCCTGTTGGTCGATGCGGCCATCGCCGTTCTGGTCGGCCTTGCGCAGGACCCGCTCCGCGCGCGGGGGCGGCACCTTGTTGCTGGGCTTGAGATCCGCGGGGGTCAGGTAGCCGCGGCGGTTCTGGTCGAGGCGGTCGAAATGACGCTGGAGGTAGGGCTGCCCTTGAACCTCCTGGCGCTCGAGTCGTCGGTTGCCGTCCCGGTCCAATTGCTCGAAGAGCTGTTGCAGGCGCCGTTCATAGGCCTTGAGTTCCTGCGGCGTCTGAGCCTGCAAGCCCAGGGGGAAGGCCAAGAGCAGGCCGGCGCCAGCGGCAAGCAGGAAACAGGAGCGGTGGCGCCTCATGGCATCAGGCTATGGAGCCCTGCTCGCTGCAATCGGCCTGGCCGCTCGGCAAGGTGTGACCAGATCTGTCTAGCGCGATTTCCGCAGCTTGATCTCCATACAGTCAGGACAGATGTTGCGTCTGCAACCCCATGGCCGTGCCTGCACGGAGCACTCCCCAACGCATCTGGGTGGTGGATGACGATGCGGAGCAGCGGCGCTTGGTCGGCACCTATCTGACCGATCAGGGCTACGACGTGCGCTGCCTCAGTAGCGGTGAGCAACTGATGGTCCGGCTGGAGAGCCAGCGGCCCGATTTGGTGGTGCTCGACGTCATGCTTCCTGGGGAGGACGGTCTGACCCTGCTGCGCCGACTGCGGGATGGCGGCGATGACCTGCCGGTGGTGATGCTGACGGCCAAAGGGGATGGCATTGATCGGATCATTGGCCTGGAGCAGGGGGCCGACGACTATCTCGGCAAACCCTTCCTGCCTCGGGAGTTAACGGCGCGCATTGAGGCGGTCCTGCGGCGCCGGGTGGCCCTGCCCGCGGGGACCCCCTTGGCGGAGGGACAGCTGGTGGAGTTCGGCGAGAACCGGCTCGATTTGGCGAATCGCAGCTTGGAGCGCAACGCCCAACCGGTCGTGATCACCAGCGGTGAGTTCAGCTTGCTAACGGCCTTCGTCCAGCACCCCCATCGCCCCCTCTCCCGAGAACGCCTGATCGAGTTGGCCCGGGGTCCGGAATCGGAGACCGACAGCCGCAGCATGGATGTCCAGGTCTCCCGGGTCCGCAAGCTGGTGGAGCCTGATCCCACGCGGCCCCGCTACCTGCAGACGGTCTGGGGTTACGGCTACGTCTTTGTGCCCGATGGCCAAGCACGCACCCGTTAAGTACGTCCTGGCGGGCGCGGGCATCTCCGCCCTGGCTCTGGTGGTTCTGCAATCGCTGCTGGCCCAGCGCTTGGAGCGGGCGCAGATTGCCCAGATGGGTCCCGAGGTGGCCTTCAACCTGAAGCTCGGGGAGTTGGCACTCGATCGCCTGCCGCCCGAGGCTCTGGCCCGTCTGAGTGGATTGCCGTTGCGGGTCGGCCCCTTCCCTCCTGTCAGTGGCGATGGACGTTTGCAGCGGCAGGCGCGGCTGCTGCAGCAGGAGCTCTGCCAGCGGGTGCGGCCCTGTCCGCCGGTGCTACCGGCCCAAAGTCTGGCGCCCGGCCTGTGGGTCGAGTTGCTGTCGCCCCTGGAGCCGATCTGGTTGTTCACCCCCGTGGGGCCGGCTCAGCGCTGGCCCCCTGATCCCCTGTTGCTGGGGCTGTCCTTGTTGACCGGGAGCATCTCTGCCTCGTTTCTGTTCCTCTGGCGCGAGGTGCAAACCCCCCTGCAGCAACTGGAGCAGGCCCTGGGCTCCGTGGGGCGTTCCGGCCAGCAGCCCGCTCTGCCGGAGCGGGGGGCTCGGGTGGTCCGCTCGTTGACGGGCCGCTTTAACGCCATGGTCGAGCGCCTGGCCAGCAATGACCGTGAGCGCACAACGATGCTCGCGGGCATCGCCCATGACCTGAAAAGCCCCCTGACCCGTCTGCGCCTGCGTTTGGCGGACCAGCGGCCAGCGGAGGCGGACCTGGATGCGCTCGAGCGCATCACCAGTCAGTTCCTGTTGTTTGCCGGAGGCGGGGATGCGGAGCAGCCCGTGCAGTTGCCCCTGGATCAGTGGTTGGCGGAGTTGACCGCTCCCCTCGAGGCGGACCAGGTGCAGCTGGATCTCACCCCGATGGAGGCGCGGGTGCAGCCGGTGGCCCTGGGGCGAGCAGTGGGGAATTTGATCGAGAACGCCCTGAGCCATGGACAGGCCCCGCTGCGGTTGGTCCTGCGTCCGGAGGCGGCGGATGGTTTTCGCATTGAGGTCTGGGATCAAGGCGATGGCATTCCTGCCGAGCAGTGGGCTCAAGCCTTGATGCCGTTTCAGCGCTTGGACCGGGCCCGGGGCGGCAGCGGCCACTGCGGTCTGGGGCTC